>JAQCFG010000076.1 GCA_027618255.1 Cyanobacteriota bacterium | reverse complement strand
TTTAAACGAACTTGCAGTTCTATTAAAAGAATCTGCTAACAACTCCAAAGCTTAACAATTCAACATATCAAAAGCCAATCCTAGACTACGTTATACCCTAAGAACTAATTGGGGATTCATTTTCAAAACAGGAGAGAGGAATGAGTAATATTAAAGCAGGTAGCATTGGAGCTGCCACTGGAATTGCTGCAGTCAAGATTGCAGATACTTTCACTAAGGAAATAGGTTATGGAATGACCAAAAGTATAGACGGAGCTGCATTGCTTGGGAGTGGAGTTTATAGTATCGCTGCAGACTATGGATTATATGGACTGGGCGCTGCAGCTGGAATCGGTGGACTAGGACTAAGTTACAGAGCATTAAGTCGCATTATGCCAATGCTTCGTGATTATTCGCAAAGAATAACTCATAGTGAGCATGGTGCCAATATCAAATCACAACTACTTGTAGCATACGGCTCTGACCTTAGCCTCGTGGCAGGAATCGAAGGTTTGCCTGATGTCCAACTAGGACAAGCCGACCTTAAACTAAGAACAGAGTTTAGACAGGAACATAGATCTGATTTACCAACCATAATTGATATAGTTAGAGAAGTAAGACCGAGTCTGGCAAGACAACTTGAAGCAACTATAGTTTAAACACTTAGCCGCGACTCAAACTCTACTAGATCAAGTATAATAATCAAATGCTCTACTGGCTCCAAATGATCTTATTACTTCTCGGTATCCTACTATCCTGCGAGATATTCACAAATGCAATTGAAAACTTAGGAGAAAGACTCAATATCGGTCATGAGTTTACTGGTAGTGTGCTTGCAGCAGTTGGCACTGCACTGCCAGAAACAATCTTGCCGCTAGTTGCAATTTATATGGCAAGCCAAGGAGCTATAGGAGCCGTTGCAGCCAAGAATGATATAGCTATTGGGGCGATACTCGGCGCGCCGTTTATGCTATCCACACTGACAATGTTTTTACTTGGCTTGAGTATTTATTTACACCGCAAATCTCGCAAATCTACCAATCTAGAACTCAATTCAGAGCATCTAGAAAGAGACTTACGATATTTTCTCAAGGTATTTTTCATTGCAATTTTGGCTACTGGGCTTTCCTCTGATTATTTAACACAAATCATCAGCAAGCTCTGCCAGACGGAGTTTGGCATCAAGCTACTCAACCTATTCAATGCTGGTATTCCTAATCAATGCTATGACGAGATCAGTTTTAGTCTAAGGGCGATAGTTGGTTTTTTAATCATCGCTCTTTATATCAACTATCTCATGGTGACCTACAAAGCATCCAAGAAAGAATTCTCTGGCGAGTACGAGATTCATGATTGCCCTATTTTATTTTTGGAGCGATTTTTCAAACTCAAGGTCAATATGAAGACAGTAGTGATTCAGACTCTAATTGGCTTAGGCGGAATAATTTATTTTGCCCATGGTTTTGTTGGAGCCATAGAACATATCTCAGAATTAATTAATGTCAGCCCTCTAATCTTGAGCTTGATTGTAAGTCCGATAGCAACTGAGTTACCAGAGAAGGTCAATAGCTGGATTTGGTCATCACAGGGCAAAGATGTACTTGCAATGGGTAATTTAAGTGGTGCAATGGTTTTCCAAGCGAGCATTCCCTGTGTAATTGGAATATTAATGACTCCATGGGTTTTAAGTCCAATTGCTGTTGCCTGTGGGATCCTAGCAATCCTCTCAAGTTCAGTACTACTATATACTCTTAAAACAAAATCAAAAATAAGTTACAAAGTCTTGTTAGGCTGCGGTGTTTTCTATTTGATCTATTTACTGTTGATTTTCAATCTTTAGGCGTTCTCTGTAACCTGGTTCAAATACCCATCTAAAGGGATCCCATTTCCAAGTACTTGGATGATGGTTAATGCACCAAAGACCCATGACAATAACCACTAAAGCCGTAACAGGCAAAATAGAAACAAATAATATTAACTGTAACTTAGTTCCTTCCATAACTTAACTCCCGATGCCCCAAAGTATACCAACCAATATACAAACAGACAACTCCAACAATAATTACAACGATTAACACAATAACAGTACCGATATTAAACAAATCCATACTAGAAATCTTGATACTTTCAAGGATAATTCCACCAGCAATAGACAATAAGGCAAATCCACCGACAAAGAATACGTTCGCAAAATATTTATCCGACTCAGGAACCTTAATTTCCTTCATGTTTAAATTTATATCACAGCGAAATCAAAATTACATGAAACTAAGTGTCTACCACATCCGTCTTCGCTACGCTACGACGCGACCATGCTCTTACAAGAATCTATAATCAATTTCTTAACACCATCAACAGTTGCATCAAAATCATTAATAGTATGTTTAGCACCGAGCGAGATCTTGCGTCTTTCATTTCCATTAATCATATTAAGTACAATAATCTTGTTGCCTTGGTTTATTGGTTTAATTGCATAAGTTCTCAAAGAATGTAAAAACTGGAAGTAATCACCAAGTTGAGAAATATCCAAATCAAACTCTAGAACCCCCATATTGTCTATATCCTCGAGAGATTCAATCATAATACTTTTGTCACCTTCAGAGTGTTTGGACAAGGTACCGGTAATTAATACACGTTTGCCTTTTTCAATAAATGCTTCACATTGTTCCAACTGTTTTGAAAACAAAACAGCCTCTACCCGAGATTCCATATCTTCAACATTGAGAATACAAATATTCTTTTTTTTCTTGGTTAGCTTTCTGACAAAATCAGTTATCAAAACAGCAACCTTGATTTTGGCACCGTCATTCTTATCATCCAAATCCTTGAGAGTTTGATCGGCAATACATTTAACAAGCTCGTCAACTCCTTGCATTGGATGGTTGTTGACAAAAAGACCCAGTAATTGATATTCCATCTCTTGCATTTCACGCTCAGGAAACTCATCAGCCATTCCATTCATATAATTAGGACTAGTTAATGCAGAAACCTCAACCTCGGCACCAAGTGCCGCAAATAAATTCCCCTGCCCGCGAGTCTTCTCTTCCTGACTGCGTTTTGAGCGATTAATAAAGCTCTCCAGATTATCAATCATTGCCTTGCGTCCAGCACCCATGCCATCAAAAGCACCGCATTTAATGAGTGATTCGATTGTTTTTTTGTTTACTTTCTTGTGGTCGATTCTACAACAAAAATCAAAGAAATCCTTGAACACTCCATTCTCATTACGTTCAACCACGATAGACTGAGAAGGTCCATCACCAACGCCTTTGACTGCCTTCATTCCAAAAACAATTGATTTATCTTTCACAATTGCCCGAAAATCCACATTGGATAAATTAATATCAGGAGGAATAACCTTGATACCTAATCTAACAGCTTCAATCAAATAGGACTTCAATCGATCACTGTCATTGCCTGATGACATAAACAAAGCGGTCACGTATTCAACAGGATAATGAGTCTTGAGATAAGCAGTTTGATAAGTTACAAAACCATAAGCTGTTGAGTGGGATTTATTAAAGCAATACTCAGCAAAAGCAAGCATCTGCTCAAAGAGTGTCTCAGCAAGCGATGCAGGAATCTTGTCAGCATGGGCTTGGCAACCCTTGATAAATTGATCCTTATATGGAAGTAGAACTTCAGGTCGTTTCTTACCCATTGCCCGGCGTAATAGATCCGCTTCACCAAGTGAAAAACCACCGAGTGTTTGTACAATCTGCATAATCTGTTCTTGATAAACGATGGTACCATAAGTGTTGCGCAAGATTGGCTCAAGTAATGGGTGCTCGTACTTGATTGCTTGCTTGCCTGATTTACGATCAATAAAATCATCAACCATTCCTGTATCAAGAGGACCTGGTCGATACAGCGCAATCAATGCTGAAATATCTTCAAGACTGCGAGGCGCAAGATCACGAGCTATCTGTTTCATTCCAGCAGAAGTTTCTAATTGAAAGACACCTGATAGATGTCCTGAACAAACCGTATCAAAAGTAGCAGAGTCTTCCATTGAAATTTTGTCGATGTCAATTTTGAGACCAGAGTTCTCTTCAATAATATTGAGAGCTTTTTTGATCATTGTCAGGTTACGCAAACCCAAAAAGTCCATCTTCAGCAAACCCATATAGGCACACTCTTCCATGGCAAACTGAGTAATTATACTACCGTCATTACTACGAGAAATCGGTACGATATTGTCAACAGATTGATCTGCAATAATCACACCAGCAGCGTGAACCCCAAAAGTCTTGTTAAGCCCTTCATTTTTCAAAGCAAGGTCAATTACTTCTCTAGCTTCAGGATCACCTTTATATCGTTTAGCAAAATCATCATGATTCTCTATCATCCAAGCAATTGACCTTGGCTTACCACGCACAACTGGAATCATTTTGGCTAATTCTTCTGCTCTTACATATGGATACTCAAGCACTCTTGCCATATCTTTAATTACTGACTTGGATGTCAGTCGATTGAATGTAATAATCTGGCAAACGCACTCCTCACCGTACTTCTGCCTTACGTACTCAATTACATCAGCGCGTCCTTCGATACAAAAATCCGTATCAATATCGGGCATACTCTTACGTTCAGGATTCAAAAATCTCTCAAACAGTAGGTCATACTTCAAAGGATCGATATTAGTAATTTCAAGTGCGTAAGCAACTAATGAACCAGCAGCAGAACCACGCCCAGGTCCAACCGGAATATCATTCTCTCTTGCCCACTTAATAAAGTCCCAGACAACAATGAAGTAAGAAGCGAAACCGGAGTTGTTCATGATCTCAAGTTCAAAATCCAACCTATCAATTTGCAGCTGATTCAGTTCACCGCCAAAACGCATTTTGGCACCTTTGTAGCTTATTTCACGCAAGTAAGTTTCAAAGCTATGTCCTTCAGGGACTTTCGGGTCAGGCATATGCACCTTGGGCTCGCGCAATAATTCATAGTCCTCAATCTTGTTAAAGATTTCTGTTGGCACATCATAAACCGCTTTGCGTACCAAGTCTGGATCAAGGTGATCAGCAAAAAGCGCAGCCATTTCTGTCCCTGTCTTTAAGTACTCATGAGACGAAAAATGCATACGCGGAAAATCAGCAACATACTTTTGGGTTTGCAAGCAAAGCAAGGCGTCATGTGCGTTTGCGTCTTCACAATTAGTGTAGTGACTGTCATTAGTGGCAACGATTTTGATGTTAAGTTCTTTGGCGATATCAACGAGCTTGGGGTTCACATGCCTATCTTCAGCATAGTTATGATCCATTATCTCCAAGTAGAAATCCTCTCCAAAGATATCTTTGTAATTAGCTGCTGCTATTTTGGCATCTTCCATTTGATTATTCAAAACCAGATTGTTTACCTCACCGCCAAGGCAAGCAGACATTGCAACCAAGTCAGAAGAATATTGACGCAAAAATTCTTTGGAGACACGTGGTTTGTAATAGAATCCATTAATGCAAGACTCAGAAACAATCTTGATTAGATTAAGGTAGCCCTGGTCATTTTTGGCAAGCAAAACCAAATGATAAAGCTTAAGTCTATGTTCTTTGCCTTTGAGTAAATGGTCACCATTAATTACATAAATCTCGCAACCAACAATGGGTTTAATTCCATGTTTTTTAGCCTCGGTATAGAACTTATAAGCGCCAAACATTGTGCCGTGATCTGTAAGTGCCAAACCCGGCATATCATTTGTCTTGGCTTTTGCACAAATATCTTCAATACGACTAGCACCATCCAAAAGAGAAAACTCAGTATGGAGGTGTAGCGGAATATGTTTTACTTGATCGAGTGTCTCTAGGGACATATATAGATCAATCTTATAATTTATGGCTATCCATCTGTATTAATTAGATTTAAGTTAAAAACCCCACCCCGGGTATCACAAAAAGCACACCCCGGGTATCACAAATCTGACGAAGAATCAACAAAAAACGGCTAAAAGCACACCCCGGGTATCACAAATCGGGGAAAGAACAAGCAGACATAGCCATACTGGTTTTGCTAAAGTTGTAAAGGACACACTAAAACAAGAACTTAAATGAAATTCACCAATAAACTAGTTGATTACACTAATCTCAAGCCAGATGCCAGTCATCAAGACCTTGCTGTACTTGCAAAAAAAGCCCAAGAACAAGATTTCAACTCAATTTGCATAAGAAGTGACAGAATCAAGGAATTTGCTGAGACTTACCGCTGCTCAGCCACTATTAACTTCCCCACTAAGGTCTATTACTGCAACTCAGACGAAGATAAAAAATCAATCATCAAAGAAATTGGTAATCACGGCCTTGAAGAGAAACTCGCCGAAGCCAAGCAAGCTCTAGATGATGGAGCAGTCGAACTTGATCCGGTAATCAACCTTGCAAACGTCTCCAATCATGATTTCAAAAAACTAAGAGCCGAACTTAATGGCTATATCGAGTTGATGCAAAGCTATGATAAGCCACTTTGGCTCAAACCCATCTTCTCGTGTGAATTACTCGAGGACTACAGTATCGAATTTAGCATCGATATTTTAGCTCAAGTTGTTGCGGGCGCTCAACTAAACAAAATCAAAGTAGCTTATAAAAACTCAACTGGATTTATCAAAACAGAAAATGACTACCCGCTCAAAACAACAAGCCAAGAATTAATTTCACTTATTACAGAAAACCTAAACGAATACGATCAAGACTCAAGAATCCATATCAAAGCCGCTGGTGGAATCAAAGATATAGAAACCGCCAAAACAATTATTGAAGCTGCTGGCGGCAGACTTAGTCACATTGGCACTAGTTCTGACATGTCTTACTAAGCCAACGCCGGGTCGTAACGCTGTAACGCTTTGTCAATGCGTATTAGCAAAGCGTTACGTCGTTACGACCCGGCGTTGATAAAAATCGAGCTGATAATAAGCCGGGTTTTGTTTCTCGGACGATCATCTATCTGGGACTAGAATCACTTCTAGCCTCAAGCGGAATTGAGATCTTTCTTTTTGCTATTGAAGCATTTGCAAAAAGCAATAGATCTGGACCTTGCAGCTTCGCTGGGGTTTACCTAGCCTAAGCCTCTCGACTTAGCTGGTGAGCTCTTACCTCACCTTTGCACCCTTACCAATTGGCGCCTCTCTGACTCAATTTCTTCGTTATGCGAGTTCTCGTTTATTAGCAATAAACTTCCAATAAACCCCTTCGGGGCTCGCATGCCTTGAACTTGAGCCACAGACACACCAATGGGCGGTATATTTCTGTGGCACTATCCTCACGTTCACACGCACCAGCTCTTAACTGGCAAGCTAGCTTCAGTGCTGCCCGGACTTTCCTCTCTACCAAAGTAAAGCGATCATCTAATCAGCTCGACTGATGATTATAGCTTACTAGGCTGCTTTTCTATGCCCTTTATCATTAAATAAAGCATCTTCGACTCTTAATTCATTGATCACAGCATGCCCCAACAAATCACTAATCATCTGCACATCGATAATACCTTCAGAATTTAAATACTCAATAATTGCAAGAACCAATCTTTTACCATATTTTTCATCATTCGCTGCAATGTAATTTCTAACATTGTCTATAAACCTAGGGCGAAAGTCATATTGATCTTCACTCTTAGTTATTAATGCCTCAAAAGCTTCACTTGGGTTAAAATCCCTGTGATCCACCGGGGTCCCTGCAAATAACTCAGCCTCATCAGCAATGAGAGCTAGCGAATCAGGGTCTAATACTTTCCCATAAGGATCTGCTTGAAACAAAAGAACATCTTCAACTTGAAACAAAAGAACATCTTCAACCTTTTTTTTAACCATTTCTTCAACCATTTCTGGCTTAGGGACCGTATCCGGAGCAAATAAAGCTAACAAATGTGGATTAA
>JAQCFG010000075.1 GCA_027618255.1 Cyanobacteriota bacterium | reverse complement strand
ACAAGTGAACTCATGACAATCAAGATTGACGATATAGTCTTGATCTTTCCATTGGTTATCAATTGCTTCAAGTTTGGCTTGGTCAGGATCCTGCGGATAAACGGTCTCTGAAGAACCCAAGAGTGTGAGATTTTCGATCATGGAGGGCTATTTTAGCACGCTGGAAGTGGTCACGTCGTAGCGCAAAGCCTAGACGGACGAGTCACGTCGTAGCCTATAGCGAAGACGGACGAGTCACGTCGTAGCCTATAGCGAAGACGGATGTTAGAATCAGCTCATGACTTATGCCTTAATCACAGGAGCAAGTAGCGGTATTGGCTTAGAATTAGCCAAACTATTTGCTGCTGATCATGACTTAATTCTAGTTTCGCGCAATCAAGAGCGCCTAGAAGAAATTGCAAATGAACTCGATTGCAAATGCATTTGCATCGCTAAAGATCTGAGTGATCTCAGTCAAGTCAAAGAACTTGTCAATGAAACTCGTGAACTTGATATTGAAATCCTAGTTAACAACGCTGGCTTCGGCGAGCATGGAGAGTTTGCAAAACTCTATGCTGATAGACAAATAGAAATGATCAATCTGAATATCTCAGCATTGACTTATTTATGTCATGCTTTTGCACAAAGGGGACATGGCTCTATTCTTAATGTCTCATCGGTCGCCGCCTATGCGCCTGGTCCGATGATGGCAACTTACTACTCGACCAAAGCCTACGTGCTCAATTTTAGTTTTGCGCTTGCTGAAGAACTCAAAGCCAAAGGAATTCAAGTCAGTGTCGCTTGTCCTGGACCGACAGTTACCAATTTTGGTAAAGTCGCCAAGGTAGATAAATCGATTCCATTTAAAGTAAGTATGAGCGGGCAGAGGGTTGCAAGAATTATTGTTGATGAGTTTAAACAGGGGAAAACACTCATTGTGACTGGCTTTAGAAATAAATTCTTGGTTGCTTTGATTAAGTTAATGCCGAGGGGGTTTAGTAGTTGGGTGAATTATTTATTGTTGAAAGAATGAAGACCGAAATTACGTAAAAGCTCAATTGCCACTTGACACCTCATAAAATCTGTGCGATTATCTTAAACCTAGGCGATATGACACAAGCTATACAAAACCAATTACCAATAGAAGCTGCCGCCATTAGGCTAGCAGCCAGGGCAGATGAGGCAACAGCATCGTTACCACTAGCTGAACGCAGTGGTACAAGAACAGCTGGTGAGCAAATTGGCATCCCTGCAATTAGATTTACAAAACGAACGGATAGAGATGATCCCAGGGCTGACATGAGGGAAGTAGTAACACTTCAAATACAACTTGATAAAATCATGGCTGAAGTCAAGGATTTTCAATCTAGTTATCAGCAAGGAGACAAAGCTGATGATCTTATACTTAGACTTAAAACACTCTATAGGGCAATAGATATAAATTTGCAAATCAAAGATTCAGACTGGGATGCTACTGGAATCAAGGACTATATTCAAGTAATCAACCAAGAAGCAAAAAAACAAACAGACAGACTCAAAGATATTAGATACGATCCTGATGCTAAAGAAGAAAGGTCTGATATCAGTGATGGACTGATAGAAACCTACAAATTTAATGCCAAACTTAGAATAAAACAAGCACAGCTTTTGCTTCAAGAAAAAGATCAAGCAGGTAAAAGCGCAAACCAAGCTTGCCAAAATATAATGCCTATCTTGATTCAATCAGATATTGCATGTGACAAACTCAAACAAGAGCTCAATTGGCGCAAGAATCGATCTGACACAGTAGCAAGAACTCAAGAAATGCAGACTCTGGATGCACTTGGACAAACGATTTGGGGTATAGACTTAGATAAACTTGACATAAAATATGATGGTAATCAAACAACTATCAGACAACAAGTTTGGATTAGACCAAGAGCGTATATCGCAACAATAGTCAAGGACCTAAAAGCAATTGATAACGAATCAGCAATTGAAAGACTTGATCATTTACTTGGACTTTACACAAATCAACATAGTCGACATTTACTTAGTAATCACAAAGCTATTCAAGAAGGCGTGCAAGCAATCAAAGAAATCATTACTCAAGTAGATGAAGAAGCTGTCAACACAGACCAACTCAAAGATATTAGAGAAAAAATCAAAACAATTCAAGCTCTGGTTATACCTGCTGACCAAGCACATGCTATCTACAAGGACTATGTCTTTGATAAAGATCCAGCTGCAGGCTTAAGAAGTAGAGTCTATATTCTAAGAAACAATAAAGACGATTTTGATAAAGTTGCCAAAACAATTGCCTATCTAGAAAACCTTGCTGGCAATGATAGTCAAGGTAGAAGATCAGTGTATGACATTCCAGGTCTGTTAACTATGGCAGCTAAGACCATGAGTTTAACTAAAGCTGACAAAGAAACTATTGACAAAGATATTCAAACTATCATTGACTGGGCGCAAAGAGGTAAGGTTTACCCAAAACAATTTGCAAAAAATTACCTAGAACATATACCTGCAATGATACAGCGAGGCTATGATCAACAAAAAGCAAATCCAATAGAAGCCGCAAGACAATATAGAAAAGCTGCTGCTGAAATCAATAAGGCAGTCAATAAACTTCGTCCGCGATTAAATGACATAATTGGTATCTCACAAGGAACCAAAAGAAAATTCGATTCTCTATTAGTTGAATATAAAGATATGGATATCAAGTCTAGATCTACAAGAATGCTAGAGCTATTTCAAAATCAACAATATGATGATGTACTTGCAGAGATTCAAAAACTTAGAGATTTGTATTTTAGGTACCTAGCTCCAGAACCTGGTTACAAGAGGATTGCAAACAACTTGGCTCGCATAGAGCACTGCACGAGGAAGGCGACTTCACAAGGCAATCAACGTGGACACTTGCTTAATGACATCAAATACTACACGCAACTTATGTCATTAGACATAGACCACAAAAATACATTAAGACTTTCTGTTTACAATTTAGACTCAGCACCTGCTCGGGCTGAATTTATATACCCTCCAGTTAAAGTTCGTACAGAAGCAGACCTACTTAGCTGGTTACAAAGAGAACATATCTCACTGCGAGTCCCAAAGACAGAAGAAGAAAGGGGCTTTAGAGGCAAGACAGAAAAGCTACTTGAAGATGAAGAAGAGTACTTAGTATGTAAAACTGAAGTTACCGGTTTAACACCAGCAATTAAACTAGGGCGAGCTGAAATTCCGCAACTTATTTAACTTAAGTTCATAAGTTATGAATAAGATATGATAAACTCCTTCGCAAATTCAAAATCCCCAGCTGCAAAATCAAAGAGAATCTTTAAATCATCAATGGAATCTATAATATGATCTGCTGTTAAAGCAGAAGCTCTAGAAGCGAGTGTCTCACCATTCGGCAACCTAAATAAGGCTTCATCATATTTACCACTCTCTGATTCTTCAAGTAAATCTTCTGTCCTAAAACCATCTTCTGTCATCTCAAGAACAACAGCTATATCTCTATCAACTTGCTTCTCGAAACTTAAATTATTCAAGTAGTGTCTCAACTCATATTGACCAGGTCGCTCAAGATCCAAAGTCCTAACTTCAATCAAATCACGCCAAAGCTTACCTTCATACTCACAATAAGCTTCTAGGGGTGAATAGAGTGCATAGCTGTGAGGCTTCATATAGTTGCAACGTTCATCGGCTTCAATAGCAAGTAAGCCAGAGAGCTCTTCTGCAATAAACCCAAGCCGATCAGCCCCTTGTGATTTATTTGCTTTCATAACTAAGCCATATAGATAGTTACGCAAGTCTTCAAGTGCAAAGCCTGCATCTTGATCAACTAATTCTCTGATATAAACTACTAGCTGCTGGAGTGGCTTCTTGAGAGGAGATCTTGCAGCAACCATATCAAAGTGATCATACGGTACTCCCACTTCACCATTCGCTTCAAGCATAAGCAAACGGTAATTCATCCCTTCGGGTAAATATTTATTGTGTTTATTATAAGTATCAATAATGTTTCCGCTAGCCTTACCCCACTTAACTTCATAAATTTCATTACCAACTTTGTAATCAGCACGCATACCAAAATATTTATTCTCAGGTTCAATCCTTAAGCAATATTGAGGTATCACCAGCTCCTCTGGATATAAGCTAGCTAGTAATAAACCAGCTACTTGTTCAAAAGCCTCTCCTTTGGCAAAGTTAATAAGGGGCTTTGATCTTCTTTCAATACCAGTTGCTAAACTTCTTTCTTTTTTTCCAACTCTACTTGGTTTAGCTTTATCTTTTTTAAAAACATTCGGACGTCTAGATTTACTAAGAGACAAACTAAGTTTATCCTTAAGTGGTTTGAGTAGCTTGGACAGACTGCTATCACCATTTAGCCCTCTATAACCATTATATAGAGCTTGGTTAATTGCTCTCCAAGTTTCATCTCGATGCATCCCTGGCACAGGCTTATCTTCTTGATCTGCAGCATTAGGCAATCGGCCAAATTCCTCAAAGAACAAACATACACTTTCTATGATCTGCTCCTCACTTAGATGACCTTTTACACTTGAATCAGCTTTAAGTTTGCTGGCTGCTATCAGCTCCAACCTCAGTGGTTCCAATAACTCACTTAAACCTTCTTCTGGTACTTTCAGACCACGTTTCTTTGTTCTAATTGCATAATTAATAGCCATCCAGCTTTCATCTACGTGCATTCCAGGCACTGGAATATCACTAGCATCATTAGAATTCGGCAATCTACTACCAAACTCTTCAATCTCTTGAAATAAACGAGCACTTGCTATAATCTCTTCTCTTTTTAGCTCACCTCTTATTTTCGTGTCGGCTTTCAGCTTACCTGCAACTACCAACTCACGTTTCAAAGGCTCCAAAACTTCTTTCAGCCCACTCTTTTTCTCAAAACCACGACAGCCACCTCTTATAGCATCATTAATCGATGACCAAGTTATATCTGGGTGCATTCCTGGTACAGGAATACCTTCTCCCAAATGAGCACCAGGCAATGTATTACCGTACTCACCAAGTTCTTGAAACAAACGAGCACTTGCTATAATCTCCTCTTCGCTTAGATCACCTTTTGTCCTTGAATCAGCCTTAAGTTTACCTGCTGCCATTAACTCTAACTTCAATGGCTCTAAAAGCTCAGACAAACCACCAGCTCTTTTTATTAAACCACGACGCCCAGCTTTTATCCCTGCGTTGATAGCCATCCATGTTTCATCACGATGCAGACCAGGAACAGGTACATCCTGCCTATAGCCACCATGAGGCAATCTGTTACCATACTCATCAAGCTCCTGAAACAAACGAGCACTTTCAATCACCTCTTCATCGCTCAAATCTCCCTTTATTTTAGAACCTGCTCTAAGTTTCCCAACTACTGTCAACTCTAATTTAAATGGCTCTAAAAGTTCACTGAGTCCATGTTTCAGTTTTGCCAAACCCCTCTTACCACCCTTCAAAGCCCAGTCAATAGCACGCCAAGATTCATCTCGATGCATACCCGGTACCAAAACACCCTTAACATCATGAGCCGTTGGTAATCTATTACCGTACTCATCAATCTCTTGAAACAAACGGGCACTAGCTATAATTTCATCTTCCTTTAAATCTCCCTTAACTTCAGAATCTGCTTTAAGCTTGCCTTTAGCAACTAGCTCTAACCTTAATGGCATTAGAAGTTCTCTTAAACCGCCTTTGAGTTTTTTCAAACCACGGTGACCACCTCTTATTGCCGAATTAATTGCGAGCCAGTTTTCATCTTTGTGCAAACCGGGCACTGGAATATCTTTACCCTCTTTAGCAGTTGGCAATCTATTACCATAATCTTTCAGTCCTTGAAATACACAAGCTGCAGCAATAATCTGCTCCTCAGTTATAATCCTTGGTTTCTTAGTAGGAACACACGAGATAGTTTCAGCTTGTGATCTAAGATCAGTTCTAATTGAATCAGGATCTCGAGACCGTCCTTCCTTAATAACAGCACTAAGATTCTGCTCATTTACTGTCCGTGTTTTATTGTTCGAAACCGGGGGCACTTATATTATCTTACCATTGATAAGTGTTGACACTCCCAAGTTTCAGTCAAAACAACTTTCACGGAAACTACATGCTCTCTTCACAGAAATAGTATAAAACTACATGCTATTTACACCAAATTCAACAAAAATTGGGTATAATTATAATACAATGTACCGTTTTATCGAGCAAAACCTAAAAGACTGGCAGCAATCCAATGATTTTACTCCCTTGATCGTTCGCGGCGCTAGGCAGGTAGGCAAAACCTATACAATTGAAAAATTTGCCAAGAATAATTTCACCAATTACGTCAAAGTTAATTTTGAACTAGAAAAAGAATACAAACAGTATTTTGAGCAGAACTTAGACCCACACAAATTTATTACAGCTTTATCACTTGATAAAGAGATCAACATCGAGGCAGGTAAGACTTTAATATTTTTTGATGAGATTCAAGAATGTCCAGAAGCAATTCAAGCTCTAAGATATTTCTATGAAGAACTACCTCAGTTGCATGTAATCGCTGCCGGATCACTGTTAGAATTCACGCTTAATTCTGCCAAATTCAAAATGCCTGTTGGTAGGGTTAGTTTCCAGTATATGAAACCACTATCTTTTTCTGAATTCTTGCTTGCACAAAATAAAGAAGCGTTACTCGATTATATTGACAAGCTCAATCTTGCAGAAGGCTCTAATGAAATCATTCACAAGAAACTACTACGTGAACTAGATTACTACTACCTTGTAGGCGGGATGCCAATTGCAGTCAAAACCTATTTGTCACACAAGGAAGATAGTGATAAAGGACTTAGTAAAGTACGTCAAACTCATCATCGTTTATTACAAAGTTACCAAAAAGACTTTGGCAAGTATGCTAAAACCAGCCAACACAGAGACCTAGAGGCTTGTTTTGATTACGTAGCAAAATCAATCTCCAAAAAATTTAAATACACTCATGTTTATGATGAAGCAAAATCAGCAAATATCAAAGCAGCATTTGAATTACTAGAAGAGGCTGGACTGATTTATAAAATCAAAAGAGCCAACAACGATCTTCCACTGGGGGTATCAGCTTCACCAAAACACTTCAAGGCTTTATTTCTTGATGTCGGTTTAATGAATAGTAGCTGCAATCTAGACATGGATAGCTTCTTACTAGAAAATGCTAGCAAGAATAAATTCAATGGAGCAATTGCAGAGCAGTTTGTAGGTCAAGAACTGTTAACTAATTTCCCTTTTTATCAACAAGCCAAGCTTTATTACTGGGAAAGAGCAGAGGGCAGCGGTTCAGCAGAAATTGATTACCTGGTCTCAGTAGCTAATACAATCATTCCCGTTGAAGTTAAAGCTGGAACCACTGGTACTCTTAGAAGCCTTCATCAATATATGCAAAAGCACAATAGCTCTTTTGGACTAAGGGTCTCAAACAAAAAATTAGAGTTTCAAAACGGTATACTTTCTATTCCAAATTATGCCAGCTCTCAGATTGAACGATTGATTACTGAGCAACAATAAGCAGTAAATGTTATCATCGTAACCTAACTAATGACTTTTATAATGGTAGATACAGAAGCGTCAGGACCTGCTCCAGGAGTCGGCAATATGACACATTTTGGTGCAGTTGTTGTTGACAGAAGCTTAGACCAAACTTTTTATGGTCAATTAGATGATTTAGATGGAAGTCCTAATAATGAAAGAAGAGTCATGATTCATCAACCACAAGTAGAGTCTATTGGTGAGCCCAAAGAAGTAATGAGCGATTTCAAGCAATAGCTAGATAAAGTCATTGAACAAAGTCCGGAAGGACAAAAATACTTAACTTTCATTTCAGACAATAATGGTTTTGACTGGCAATTCATTAAT
>JAQCFG010000074.1 GCA_027618255.1 Cyanobacteriota bacterium | reverse complement strand
TCTTGACTGCAGCAATTCCAGTGGCAGCTCCAATGCTACCTGCTTTAATATTACTCATTCCTCTCTCCTTTTCTTACTTATTAGACTTGTTACGACAGTTCCATTCGTTTTATTCCGAATGTAGTGAAAACTCGAGAGCTTGCTCTCGGAGGATTGAACGGAATGACGATCAAAGTTTTGCCGTTTATTTTCGAAGAAAATAATCAATTTTGCGGATAAAACTCGGCGAGCTTGCTCCCGAGTGAGCAAAATTAAGGCAAAACTTTATACAATGTCTGAAAATATATTTATTACTGCAGTTGCCATAATGCCAGCTCTTGCAGCAATTAGAGTTGTTTTACCCCAGGCAAACTTCGGTTTGCTTTCACCCTCTGTTTTTGTTTCAGCTTCTCTTAGTGAATAGTCTTGACTGTCAAGTTGTTCTAAGCCATTTTGGCTCAAAGTCTTTTGACTAAAACCTTTGACTCGTTCTATATTAGCCATGATTGCTTTTTGTTTTGCTTTATTAGTTGTTCCTGCAAACTGGTCTTGGAGCTCATCTAGCTTATTGAATTGTTTTTTGAGTAGTCCAGTGACTCTGCTCGCTTCTTTCATACTAAAGTCTGGTCGATCTTTCATTGAGTTGATAATGTCTGTTTCTAGTTGAGCATCTCTTTGTTTCTTAGATGACTCTCTTATCGTTTTCACTTCGTCACTGTCGGACAAATCATTGATTTGTTCTTTAACTATAATGGCTTCAAGTCTTTTGAGTTTAGCTGCTACTTGATCTGCTTGGCAACTAGTTTGTTTTTCTCCCGTTGCATTGATTTCAAACTTGCCTCCCAGTTTCTGTGCTGCTGCAGTCATTTCTTCTTTGGCACTTGCTATCTCTGCAGCTTCATTTTGTTTGGCATTGGCTGTAGCTTCTTCTTTTTCGTTAAGTCTTTCTAAGATAGTTTGTTGTTTTGCTGGCGGTGCTTTTTTAGCTACTGCATAAGGATCTTCCCCCATAAGGTATGCTCCATCACCACCAATCTTGCTTGCTGCGCTCATTACATGGCTACTAAGCATATGGTTTAAAAAAAATGGTAGAAGCATTGAATGACTGGATTGTCTTTGATTACCAATTGTTGTTGACAAAATTCCAGTAATTACTGAAGCTAATGGTGCCAGAACTTGTGTTAAGTCTCTGAGTGCTGCTATATTTGCCCTTAAAACTCTTTCACTTTGTGGCTGCTCTAATCTATGTTGCGGTAGTGCCGCTTGTACTCTAGTCATTTAATTCTTCCTCTCTCTTTCCCTTGTTCTTTATAAAGTGTATGGACTCGATTAATTGATAAAATCTTAATTATTCAAAGCCAGTCGGTCTCTGCTTTTGCTATGATTGAGACAATGACGACAATTAATGCAAGCTCAAAATACATTGATATAACTGGAATTCAAGCTGATCTTAAATTAGTTTGGGATCGTTTTGATGAGATTAAAGATCGTACACAAATTAAAGTCTTGAACGCCTTCAAACAAGCCGGAATCCAGAACTCTCACTTCTCTTGGGTCACAGGTTATGGCTATGATGATCTTGGAAAAGACAAGCTAGATGAGTTGTATGCTGCATATTTTAATACTGAAGCGGCTTTGGTAAGACCTCAATTGGTTTCGGGTACTCATGCAATTGCTTCAGCGATTTTTGGTAACCTCAAGTCTGGTGATCGTTTGATTACAGTGGGTAAGCCCTATGATACTTTGCAGACTGTTTTTGATACGTGGATTGAGAGGTTTGGAGTTGAGTTGCAAATGCGTAGTGGCGATGAGGTCCTGACGTCGCTTTCGGCTCCTCAGGATGACGGTCGTAATGAGGTCTACTTTATCCAGCGCTCGCGCGGCTACGAATGGCGCGATTCTTATTCACTTGATTATATTGAAAAATTAATCAAGGAAATTAAATCACAAAATCCGAAAGCGATTGTCTTTGTTGATAACTGCTATGGTGAATTTACTCAAGAGCGCGAGCCGACTGACATTGGTGCTGATCTGATTGCTGGCTCTTTGATCAAAAACCCAGGTGGCGGTATTGTAGCGGCTGGCGCTTATATCGCCGGTAAGCTAGAGCTTGTAGACAATGCCGCTGACTTTGTTACAGCGCCAGGGATTGGCAAGCATGGTGGTTGTATGTTTGATCAAACCAGATTATATTTCCAGGGATTTTTTATGGCGCCACTTATTGTCAGTGAAGCACTCAAAGGGATGAGCCTTGCTGCCAAAGTCTTTGAAGAGATGGGGCTAGAGACTTTGCCGCGTTATGATGCTGAGCGCAATGATATTATTCAAGCTGTTAAATTTAATGATAGAGATAAATTAATAGAGTTTTGTAAAATTGTCCAGAATAACTGTCCAATCAACTCTATGTTTGCTCCTATACCAGATGATATCTCAGGCTATGATGATCAAGTTATAATGGCGTCAGGTTCTTTTATTGAAGGGTCGAGTATTGAGCTTTCTGCTGATGGTCCTTTGCGTGAACCTTTTGTTGGTTATTTTCAAGGTGGTTTAAGTTACGCACATACTAAGCATGTACTAGCAGCTATCATTGAGACTTTTCAATAATCCAAAGTTTGCTTTTGACAACTATTGGTCCGTAATGCTCTTCAAACTCATAGTAGTTTGGTTTAACCATGGTGCCATGCCCAAAGATTTCATATTCATTGATTGAACCTCTTGTGATCGCACGAAAGTGATCAACTTCATTATGTAGTCCTTCTGTGTGTAGTTTATAATCTAGGCTAGCTAAACTACCGTTGGTATCTCGCCACTCGGTTTGATATTTGACTTCTTTTGCAAAGTAAGTCCCTTCCACTTTGTTAGTATTTTTTTTGCCATCACTTTTGATGTGGAGATTTAGAAATTCTACTCCCGCTAGTTTAGCTACTACTTTCATTGATGCATTTCTTGGTAGACTTGCGCCGATTTTATTCTCGTATTCTAAATCAAATTCATTGAGTTTACCTGTGGCTATAATTCTGCGACCAAATAAGCCATGATTATGAACTTCAATATCAAGAATGGTTTTTTGATATGGTTCAGCAAATTCTGCTTCAAGGTTTTTGACATAATAGAGACGTTCTAATTTACATGACTTTTTGTCTTTGTATATTTCAGCATGGGCAAATGCTCGAATAGGTAAGATCGGTAAATAATTGGATGCTACTTTGTAGGGAGTGTCAAAGAGCGGATAGTTTTGTAGGTTCTCTTGGCATTGATCTACTGAGCTGCCGCAAAGTATATGTGTGCGTGCTTGAACTGACAGATTCAATACAAAAGCAATAATCAAAATTGAAAGGCCAGATTTAATGTTGAGTTTTTGCAATTATTCATTATATTCCATAATTTTGACATCTCAAATCGCTAATTTGCGTGTTATTCTATTGATATACCCTAGAAACCCATGTTAACAATAGAGCAAAATACAGATATATCCAAGTTGACGACTCTCAGGGTCAAAGCTAGTGCTGAGTTTTTTGCTGCGCCTGCTAATTTAGAGGAATTAATAGCTTTATTTCAAGAGATAAAAGAGAAGAATTGGTCTTGGAATATTCTTGGAGCTGGTTCGAATACTTTATTGAGCTCAAGACCTTTGAAAGGTGTATTAGTTTCAACGAATAATCTCGATTTTGTGACGAAATTGAGTGAGACTCAGTACGAGGTGGGCACCGGTTTACGCATGCCCAAGTTCTGTGCCCTTATGACTAGGGACTCACTTGCTGGAACAGAATTTATGGAAGGGATACCTGGCTCTATTGGTGGCGGTATTGTGATGAACGCTGGCGCGCATGGCGCTGAGATTTCTGATATTTTAGTTAGTGTCAAATTGCTCAACCTAGAAAGTCTTAAGATTGAAGTGAGAATGAATGATGATCTAGATTTTGCGTACCGCTCTTCCAATATTGATTCGCAAACTCATTTATTGGTTTCAGCTATTTTTAATTTGAAACCAGATGACAAAGATGCAATTAGAGCAAGAGTGCAAGCAAATAACAAAGCAAGAACAACTAGGCAACCAATTAAATCATATACCTGTGGTTGTACTTTTAAAAACCCACAAGCTGGTTATGGTGCTGGTCAATTGATTGATGATCTTGGTATCAAAGGTCATCGTGTTGGTGATTTTGTGATTTCTAATTTACATGGCAATTTTTTTGAGAACCATGGTGAAGGAACCTCGTTTGATTTTTGTGAATTGATGAAGTTTGTTCAGACTAAAGCTAAGTCAGAGAAAGGCATGTCGCTCAAACCTGAAGTCAAGCCTATGGGTGATTTTAGTGAAGAAGAAATGGGGATTTGGTCTTGATTATTGAGCTTCACTAGCTCTCGTTAGACCAGTTAGGTCTAGCAACTGTTGAAGAATCTCTGGAGCATTCTGGTCACCACTATAAAAGAAATAAGTCTTGTTGATTGTGATTGCCTGAGTTGTTTTGTTTGGATTAATTGATTGAGGAGTTGTGCTCTGCGGGAATTGCACTTTGATGACATCACCGCGCTTGTGATAGTCTTGCTTCCATGGGAAGCTGTTGTGATAATCAAGTTCTTGTAACTTACTGAGTAATTCAATTTGCGGCTCTGCTTGATTGAAACTAGTTTGAAAAATCTCTGAACTATTAGATGAGTCCTGAAGAATTGTTTTTTCAACTAAGCCATCTTTAAAATATCTAAACTCAGTAATTCGATCTGCAGCAATATTGCGCGCTTCTATTTTAAACAAGAGTAGATTGTTTGTTTTTAGAGCTGGTTGAGTGCAACTAGTTAAAAAGATACTGAGTAATACTAGAAGGCGTTTCATGATGCTTATATTTTAACCTGCTAAACTAACTTAGTTCGGGGTATAATATATTAAGTGAAACCTAAGGCTTCTAAATTAGATGAGTCATTTAAAGGCATAATGTGGTCTTATGATTTTGATCAATTAGATTTAAATAGAGATAAGCAGTCAATAATTATTAATACTATTAATTATGGGAATTTAGATCAATGGAGATGGATCAATGATTATTATGGTCTAACCCTGTTGAAGCAGACGATAATGTCTGTACCAACAACAGCAATACGCTCACGTGTTAAGCCCTTAGTGAAATTGATATGGTCAATAACGGATTTTAATAATGAGATTAGAAGTATTAAAAAATGAAGCCAAGGAACTCCTTCCTTATTTGGAGGGACAAAAGGATTTTTACTTGGCAGGTGGTACTGCTATTGCTTTGCAAATAGGACACCGAATATCAGTAGACTTTGATTTTTTCTCAAAGGATATACTACCTAAAACATTATTAACTAAGATTCAAAAAAAACTTAAACCTAGATTTGCTGTAGAAGTACTGGTAAATAACTCTGAAGAGTTGACTATGCTTGTTAATGGAGTCAAGCTAACTTATTTGTATTATCCATTCCCTTTAATTGAGCCTTTATTTGTTGAATCTGGTTTAACAATGCTATCTCTTGCTGAATTGGCTGCAACAAAAGCTTATACCGTCGGTAGAAGAGGTGAGGGGAAAGATTATATCGATCTTTTCTATCTTTTGAAAGATAAACATGTTGATTTGGCAACCTTACTCAAGCTAGCATCCAAAAAGTATCAAACTGATTTTAATGATAGGTTATTTCTTGAACAGCTTTTATATTTAGAGGACATTAATCTTGCGGGCGTTATATTGTTAAACGATAAGGATTTAAAGAAAGAACAGTTGAATAGTTTTTTTGAAGAAGAAATTAGTAAGTTGAAGCTATCATGATTTTGAGTAGACAAAGGATTAAAACTTCAAATTAGAACCTAATTCATCAAGTTGATCATAGTAAGTCATATCAAAGCGAACTGGACTAAGTTTTGTTATTAGATAAAGCAAGCTGGCACTTGATATATCTTTTCACTCAATTGCCTTATTTCATTAGCGTTATTGATTATCAAGCCATAAGGACATGAAAATTCTTCAATGAAATGCTTGAGATTGGTAAGTTGATCTTTTTTGAAACTAGAACCAGTTTTGATTTCAATGGGGATTAATGATTTAGAGCTTTCGATAACCAAATCAATTTCTGCTTTATTTTGGGTTCGGTAGTAATAGAAACTAGGTTTTGGTAAAATATTTTGAAGGTTTTTGTGGATTTGTTCTTGAACAAAGCTTTCCCATATTAAACCAAATTTGGCTTGGGTTTGCATTTGGTCAAGATCATGTAGTTTGTAGCTATAGTTAATTAATAAAGTATCTCTTAGGTAGCCTTTGGGCATTTTAATAAGTCGTTTTTTGGAATTGCGATCAAAAGCTTGGAGTTTAGACCAGATGAAAGTACCTTCTGCAATTTCTAGATATTTTTTGACGGTTGGTTCAGAGATACCTAAAGAAGTTGCGTAGTTTGAGTACTTAATGGTTTCACCCGAACTTTGTGCAAGCATCATTATGAGTTTGCGGTATTTTTCAAGCTCTAGATTTGGAAAGAGTGCCCGAACGTCTCTCTCTATGTAGGTTCTAAAATAATTTTCTTGCCAGGCTCTATAAAAATTGATATCTGCTCTTGCCAAAAATGGTTCAGGGTAAAGTCCGTAAAAACAGAGTTCAAGTAATTCTTCTCTACTATAAAGCGCTTTGAGGCTAGAGAATTTGGCTGGAGTGTCAAGAAAATCATAGAATCGTGATTTAGGTTTTGCAAGCGCTTCATTCCAAGCTAAGCAAGGTATGTCTACGATTGCCACTCTGCCTGCAAGTGATTCGCTAATATTGTTTAAGAGTTGAGGAGAGCTAGATCCGCTTAGGAGATAACGGCCAGTTTTTTGTCGATCTTGATCGATAGATACCCGAAGTGCTTTGAATAAATTAGGACAGTGTTGGGCTTCATCAATAATTATTGTCTCTTTTTGGTTTTCTAAAAAGAACTGTGGATCTACATTGATGAAGTCAAAATCACTCAAGTTCTCAAGATCATAAAACTTGGCTTTAGGCAGGACTTTTTTGAGCAAAGTACTCTTGCCAACTTGCCTTGCCCCAATCAAAACTACACAAGGAAATTGATTGAGGTATTCTTTTATTTTTTTCTCAAGATTTCTTTTTAGCATACCAAGATAATCTGAAGTCTACCCTTGGATTAGCTTGGTGTCAAGGGCTAAAACTTCAAATTAGAACCTAATTCATCAAGTTGATCATAGTAAGTCATATCAAAGCGAACTGGAGTAATCGAAATCTTGTGATTTAGCAGGGCATAACCATCTGTGCCGTCTACTTCAAGCCCTTCTATTGGTGCGCCAGCCAGCCAGAAGTACTTATTGCCGCGAGGGTCTTGTCTTTCTTCATAGTTCTCTTCATAGGCTCTATTACCAAGTTTGGTTATTTCTACACCGCGATATTTGTCGCTTGGTCCTGGTGGAATATTGATATTGAGGAAACTGCGGTTGGGGATTAGCTTTGGCAGGTCGTTGTTTTTGATAAACTCTCGTATCCATTCAGCTGCAGGATCAAAATCCTTGGAGCTATAGCTATAAAGAGATGTTGCAATTGCTGGTACCCCAAGTAGCATCGCTTCCATTGCAGCAGATACTGTACCTGAATAAAGTACATCTATACCAAGATTGGGTCCATGATTAATTCCTGAAACCATTAAGTCAAACTTGATGTCTTTGAAGAGCGCTCCTAGAGCGACTTTGGAGCAGTCGGCGGGGGTGCCTGAAGTCATGTGTGCTGCTTTGGCGTTGCCAATTAGATCGCTGGTCTTAGCTAGGCTAACCATAAGTGGTTTGTGCAAGCTCATTGAGTGACCGGTTGCTGATCTCTCTCGATCGGGCGCACAGACATAAACCTCATGGTCCTTTGCTAATGCATTTGCTAGAGCTCTAATTCCTTCAGCCCAAATTCCATCGTCGTTACTTACTAATATTTTCATGTAGGTAATTATATTATGCCCTATAATTTTTA
>JAQCFG010000073.1 GCA_027618255.1 Cyanobacteriota bacterium | reverse complement strand
CCTGCATCCGCTAAGGATGTCATGAAATCGTTGAGGATCGAGTTGTTTACTTATTCGCTTTAAGGTTATCGTTAAAAAATTAATCAACTCATCTAAGCCTACAAACTTTTTATCATGCAAGCCTATAAAACATTTAGCTATATCAACAGTAGTAAATTTCCCCTGTGAATTTCGAATCTTGTTCGCTATTTCTTTTACAAACTGGACGCTGCTACTGTCATTATACTTAGTGAATGAATGCAAGAGTGAAGCGAGTGCAGCCGGAGATTCTACTCGCAGCCATTGTGACCATAAGCGGTTAAATAAGCCACGGCTATTAGATTCCGGTAAACTGGCCATAGCATCAGCGGTATTAGCCAGAGCAGTTTCAGACATGTGATCAAACACGCTCTGTGTCAAGAGCATCTCTACTTTATCAGACAATGGTTTTATAAGACTAGGAGGCCTCATCTTAATAGCTGTTATCAAACCAGCTGCATCAATATTTTGCTTGGACTGCTTAGTAAGTTTGGAAACTACCTTATTCAAAATATCTTGAACCTCATCATCTGCTATCGTCCTTAGACCAAAAAGCGCCATTGCAACATCTTGCCAAGACCAAACCACGTCAGATGCTTCAACTTTATTCGTTAACTCTGCAATAAGAGACCTAGGGATATCACTGTTATCCAAATGAGTTAGTCCATAAATGATATGAGATAAACTAAATGAATCTACTTGATCTAGACCTATCAAAACAGTCTCTAATTCGTTCAAGAATAATCTGACTGCTGTTGACTGCCTATCATCACTAGCGTTATAATCGTAAGAACAAGCACCAAAGCACTTCATCAATGCACCCAAATTCCTGATCTTCATGTCTTGACGATTCTTTAAAAAAAATGTGGAGTTTGTAACTGCATTAACAAATGCTCGCCTTGATGCCTTATCACTATTGATTGTAGTAGGTCTATGACCCGCCTTAATATCAGCCCAAAAATCACCCTCTATCTGAGTTTTTGATGGTATCGCGGACCAAATACTCAGAGCTTGTCCTGTTAGGTCTATAGAATGGCTTTTTTCATGACGATTGCTTATTATCCGTTTAGGTCCAGTAGCTCGATGAGACTTTCTTTGGGATGCTCTATCTTTGCGTCGATTTTTCTTACCGTCTATAGACTCTTCACTTCTGTCAAATTTCCGACGACTCTTACCGGTTTTTTCAAAACGATCACCATAATCATCATATTTACCTTCATATTGGATAGCCATTCTACACCGAAATAGTCCATAGGACTATTAATACACATTATAGCATGCCTCTTATCTAGAGTATCTTGGTCATCGCAATTTCTTTACAATCCTGATAAAAAGCACATTTAACGCATTCTTTATAGACCTTTTCTGGTAGTGTATCTCTATCTACCACATGGTAACCTTGCTTGGCAAAGAACTCATTCTGAAAAGTCAAAACAAAAAGCTTCTTGATACCAATTATTCTGGCTTCCTTTTCACAATCCTCGACTAAGGTCTTACCGTATCCCTTGCCCTGTTCAGGCTCAAGCACTGCAAGGCTTTTGATTTCAGCAAGACTAGGTGTAAAAATATCAAGGTGCGCGCAAGCAAGGACTTTATCATTATCGACAATAATTCTATAAGCCTGCGCTCGATGATAAAGCTCATCAAGACTAAGTGGCAACATCAATCGACGATCAGAGTAAGTCTTAATCAAATCATGGACTTGATTGAAGTAGTCTGTTGTTAGTTTTTGGACCTGCATTTTAGCCACCCGTACCTGGTATTTCACATTTCAACAGATAATTGAGCATGACGCATGTAATAGTAAAATACTTTCTTCCCAAGATGTCTGAATTATCTGTTGAAATGTGAAATACCAGGTACGGGTGGCTAAATTAAACTAGTTGGATGATTGCCTTAGGCACATTATCACCACGACGGAAACCATCTTTGACAATACGTGTAAAACCACCAGACTTACGTTCTTTGTATCTTTCAGCGATATTAGCAAATAAATCTTTGACTACATCTTTATCATAAATAAAAGAAGCAACTTGACGACGTGCATGAAGATCACCACGCACT
This sequence comes from Cyanobacteriota bacterium, assembly GCA_027618255.1. Classification (NCBI taxonomy): domain Bacteria; kingdom Bacillati; phylum Cyanobacteriota; species Cyanobacteriota bacterium. The sequence goes on along the minus strand of JAQCFG010000073.1, from coordinate 5,999 downwards.
GCAAGTCCAATCAATCTATCGATTTCAGGAGCAACAGCTTTGGCGTTAGCCATAGTAGTATTGATTTGTTTTTCACGAAGCAAACATGTTGCAAGAGCCCTTAGAGCAGCTTTACGCTGATCTGCTGGTCTATTCATTTTATTTTTTTTTATTTGGTGTCTCATTATATTTTCCTTACAAAATTATCTTCTGATTGCAAATCCAGCAGCTATAGCAGCTTCGCCTCTCGCTTTACCGCGAAGAGTGTAGCCCATGATTTCTAATTTATCTAAAACTTCTTCAGCTGATTTCTTACCAAAGTTTTTGATATTCATTAAATCAATATCGCTAAGCTGTAGTAAATCAGAAAGACTATTGATATTGGCTCTCTTCAAACAGTTATAAGATCTAACTGAAAGCTCAAGCTCTTCAACACTTACGTTAGTAGTATTGTCTTCCGCTTTAGATTCTTCATAAATTGTCTCATCAACTGTTTTGATAACGCCAACTTTTTGACCAGTGTAGTTGATCAATGGGTTCATCAACTCAACTAATTGAGCTGCTGCTTGTCCAATAGCTTCATTGATTGAAATTGATCCATCTGACCAAAGATCCATAATCAATTTATCAAATCTAGATGTCTCACCAGTGGTACTGATAGGTTCAACAGCATAAGAAACGTTTTTGATTGGCATGTATAAAGAATCAACAGGGATCATATCAACTGATTGACCTTTGTCATGATCTTCAGAAGGTACATAACCGTAACCACTTCCAACAAGGATTTCTAAGTTAAGTTTGCTGCCTTCAGTTAAAGTAGCGATCTCAAGATCTTTGTTGATAATCTCAACGTCACTAGGACATTGGATTTGTGCTGCAGTTACAACACCACCAGTAGTAGTGCTAAGACTCAAAGTACGAGTTTCGTCTGTGTGCATCTTAATAACTAACTGTTTAAGGTTAAGAATAATATTGAGCGTGTCTTCAGAGATTCCATCTAAAGAAGTAAATTCGTGATTAACTCCTTCGATTCTGACATGAGTTACAGCGTAACCCTTAAGTCTACCAAGCAACAATCTTCTGATTGAATTACCAATTGTGTGGCCAAAGCCTCTATAAAGTGGATGTAAGACTAACTTACCTTTGATAGTTCCATTTGCTTGTGCTTGTTCTTCGACTGCGATTTTTAATTCAATGTTCATATTGGTTGCTCCCTTCGGTTAAATTTATACTCTACGTTGCTTAGGTGATCTGCACCCATTGTGTGGCAATGGAGTTACATCAGCGATCGCAGTAATTTGCAACCCTGATATTTGTAATGCTCTTGTAGCAGTCTCGCGACCAGCTCCAGGACCACTCACTCTTACTTCTACTTTTTGTAAACCACAACGCTCAATTGCTTTGCGGGCTGCTGATTCTGCGGCTAACTGAGCTGCAAATGGAGTACTCTTCTTTGATCCTTTGAAACCAACATTACCAGCCGATCCTGCAGATAAAGCATTACCCGCTGCATCAGTGATTGTAATAATGGTGTTATTGAAGGTAGAACTAATATGAGCAATACCGTTAACGATATTTTTCTTTGCTTTTTTCTTGCCTTTAACTTTTGTCTTTATTGGTTGTGCCATAAAATTATCCTATTATTTCTTACCTGCTACTTTTTTACCTGCTACAGCAATACGTTTCTTGCCTCTACGGGTACGAGCGTTTGTTTTAGTTCTTTGTCCACGACATGGTAGCCCGCGTCTATGTCTTTGACCTCTAAAGCAATTGATTTCAATAAGACGTTTAAGACTAAGTCCAACTTCTCTACGTAAATCACCCTCTACTTGAATGTTCTTGATTAGATCTCTTAATTTGTTAAGATCTTCCTCACTTAAACTATGAGCTCTACTATTTTCGTCCAATCCTGCATTTGCGATGAGTTTCTTGGACGTGCCCAATCCAATACCGTATATATACGTCAATGCTATGACGATACGTTTGTTTGGTAAATCTATTCCTGCTAATCTGGCCATTATATTTTAAATTATCCTTGTCTCTGTTTGTGTTTTGGGTTCTCGCAAATCACCATGACTCTGCCATGCCTTTTGATGACTTTGCAACTGTTACATATTTTCTTTACTGAAGATCTGACTTTCATGGTATTGCCTCCTGGCGAAGTCCAAGATCTTATCACGCTGGACCTGGCTACTATTAATTTTTAATTATTTTAACGGGTAATTTATCATTAAAACATAATTAAGGATGCGCTCAAGATAGAAAATCCCAAGAAAATTATACCTTTAAGGCAACTCTTCTGTCGGTGCACCACGTCTATTACCGGCTCTAAAGGTGATTCTGCCGACACTAAGGTCATAAGGAGTCAATTCAACCTTGACTTTATCACCAGGAAGTATCTTAATATAATGTTTACGAATTTTGCCTGAGATATTGGCTAAAACCTTGTGACCGTTCTCTAATTCAACCACGAACTTAGCGCCTTGAACAGTTTCAAGTACTACGCCTTCCATTTCTATGATTTGTTTAGCCACTTCTTTGACATAATAGCATATGCAAGGAGCACAGCGACCTTACTTAGGCTTCCAACCCCTAGTCCCGCGCACATCAGTAATTACTTCAATACCATCTTTGGTAACCAAAACTTCATGTTCAAAGTGAGCCGATGGCTTGCGATCAGCTGTAGTAATAGTCCAACCATCTTTGTGTTTAAAGATGTCAGAAACACCAATATTGTACATAGGTTCAATTGCTAAAACCATTCCAGCCAAGATCTTAGTGTCGTGATAATCATCAAAGAACCCTGCAAAATTGGGGATAAAAGGCTCACAATGATACTTGGGCCCAACTCCATGTCCGCCAAATTCTTCGACATTACCATAGCGCTGTCTTGTAGCAATAGACTCAACTGCTTTTGAAATATCACTAATATGATTGCCTGCTGCAATGGCATCAACGCCGGCCCAAAGTCCTTCATTAGTATGTTCTAGTAAACGCTTGATTTTAGGACTAACTTCCCCGCAAGGAAAAGTAAAAGCATTATCACCAACATAGGTAAAATCCTCTCCTCTAAATTTCTCTGTAACCGTAACACCAACATCGATACTGACAATGTCACCTGCTTTAAGTGGCTTGCTGCTGGGAATACCGTGAACAATATTTTCATTAATTGAAATGCACAAAGTATTAGGAAAACCCATATATCCCTTAAATGTAGGTATATGCCCCTGCTCGCGAATCCAAGTCTCAGCAAATTCATCAAGCTCAAGTGGAGTTACACCGGGTTTAACAAGCTCACCAGACCTGTGCAAAACCTCGCCAGCCAGTCGGCCTGCCTCACGGATCAGGTCATATTGTTCAGGTTCAAAAATACAGATTGGCTGTGCCATGATGCAACTTAGAATAACATATTAGTCTTGCCATATGATACAATCTTTTTCACCATGCCAAACATTAAATCAGCAAAGAAAAGAGTAAAAACAGCAGAGCGCAACAGAATCAATAACGCCACTGTTAGATCAAGTATGCGTACGGCCATCAGAGATGTCCGTCAAGCAATAGAAGCAGCTAATAGCGAAGAAGCTCTTGCAAAATTGCCAATGGCATTTTCTAGAATCGACAGAGCTGTTAAGCGCAAAGTTATTCATCTTAATGCCGCTGCTAGATACAAATCTAGATTAGCTGCCAAGATCAAAGCTCTTGCTGCTTAGTGTAAACAGAAACTCAACATTTATTCAACAATAGTATTAATAAAAATCAATTGCCATACGGAGCAGAGCGAAGTTGGCAATTGATTTTGTGAGCTTGGCGTTCAGCCCCACTTAAATGAGTTCTTAATATTTCTGAGTAATTTTAACCAAGAAGAGGGACTGGATGACAAGCTCCTAGTGTAAACTCTAGCTTATGTCTCAAGAGAGATTCCAACATGCAAGATTTTTAGGAGCCGAAGGCATCGGCATGTCTGCGCTAATTAAAATCCTTGCCAAGCAACAACCACAAGTCAAAATTTCGAAGAGCGATTTAAGTTATAAGCAAAATGATCCTCTTGATGATGATATTGACTTAGTAGTGCGCAGTACCGCAATTGGCATTAGTGACTCTGATTACCTCGAACTCAAATCGCGCGGCTTGCCAATTTGGCATCGCAGAGACATGCTCAACTATCTCTCGAAAGATCACAAACAAATTGTAGTCTCGGGTACTCACGGCAAAACAACTTGCTCAGCGATGCTTGCGCATATTTTAGTTGAGCTTGGTTTTGATCCTAGTTTTGCAGTTGGCGGGATTTTGTCGAATTACGCAAGCAATGCTAGAGCAGGTTCTGGAGAGTATTTTGTGCTCGAGGGTGATGAAAGTGACAAAAGTTTTACCATTACCAATCCCTATCTTGCCTTGGTTACTTGTATTGAAGAAGATCATCTTGAGAACTATCCTGGTGGACTGATTGAGATTCGTGATTGCTTTTACAAGTTTTTGGATTCTGCCCAGATTGCAGTAGTGAATATCGATGATCCGCTACTAAAGGAATACGTCATTGCGCGCGAAACAAAGCAACCCAGCGGAAGGACTTTGATTAGATATTCAAGTTCTGAATTAAATGACTACGACATTCAATTAACAATGCCAGGTGAATACAATAAGCTCAATGCACTTGGATGTATCAAAGCAGCTACCGCTGTCATTGCGAGAACTGAGCAAAGTGAAGGGCGTGGCAATCTTCCAACAACAGAGGCGATGCTAGAAGCTCTCAAGTCATTTACTGGAATCAAACGTCGCTTTGAATTAATCAATCCAAACTACAATGGCATTCGTGTCTACGACGACTATGCCCACCACCCCACCGAAGTCAAAGCCCTACTCGAAGGAGTACTAAGCCTTAATCCCAAACGACTTGTTTTTGTCTATCAACCTCATCATCCAGAACGCACTCAACAATTTTGGAATGATTTTGTAGAAGTCTTCCAAGAGTTTCCAGAGCCGCATCTTTGTTTGATTGCTGATATTTATGTAGCTCGCAGTAAACATATTCCAGGAATAAATTCAGCGCGTTTAGTCCAAGAGATTGGCAAAGACAATGTCCGCTACCTTGCTCCAATTGACACTGGCGAGACTTCTCAGGGCAATCTTGCTGATATAGTTGCTGCTTTGAAACCAGGAATTGAAACAGAGTTACAAGATTGTGATTATTTGTTTATTGTAGGAGCGGGTAATATAGCCAAAGTTGCCGGGGCGTTTGGTTTAGAATTATTGAAAAATTCCTAGCTAGCTTCAGCCAAAGCTCTTTGTACCATATCTGTACCATTAGCAAATAAAGCACTATCTAAAGTCATCTTGAGTGCTTGTGCTGTTCCTGTTTTTTGAGACTCTAAATATCGATCATAAAACTTATCAAACCTTACTTTCAAAAGTTTTTTATCAGCATCAAGTAAATTCAAAGATTCGCTTCCTTTTCCAAGAATAAATCTCTCAAATATTCTTTCATGTCCAAACAAACTTGCAATCACTTGAAGCTTCTCATCAGGCAATGCAGTAAATTCTCTTTGAAGAGCAGCTGTGCCAATACCATAAATAGCAAATAGTTTCAAAAAATCTCTTTTGCTCATTCCCGGGTTATTTTTCTTTTCCCTCAATAAACCAAGATTGTCTACCAAAAATTTCAACCATCCCCATTTACCGCTGTTACTTGAAATATAAGAATCAAGTCGATCACGCAAATTATAAAGTCTCCAGCTTAATAATCTTTGATCTCGAGCTTCATATTTCTCAAGCTCAATCTTGGGACCATCATTATTAAAACCATTCAAAAAACTATTCCGTAATTTAACATTAACCTCTTTCTGTATCGCATGTTGACGCCTTTCTTCAGAAGAAAGTTCGCGAGACAAAACTGCTCTAAGTACAGACATCTCAATATAATAGCAAACTAATCAAACTCACGGGATGCATCACCTTATACTCATCTCCCAAATGAGCTTGTATTTGGGACATACAGCCTGGATTTGCCGTGAGGACTATCGCGT
>JAQCFG010000072.1 GCA_027618255.1 Cyanobacteriota bacterium | reverse complement strand
ACTGGTGTTTCTAATTATGATGAGATGCTTGAAGCTAAAGTGGTGCGGATGAGCAAGGCAGCTAGAGAGCTTGGGGTAAGAGAAGGGATGAACGGGGCAGAGGCATTGTTAAAAATTTCCAACTAGTTCCCTGTGCTTTATAACGACAGATGGAATACCTCGTTTTTGTAAAGCAACAGGTATTCTTTCATCTCCATAAGTTCTCCCATTGTAACTAGTTAAATCTAGGATATGGGCTGATCCCAATGTGCTTGCTTTGATGCCAGATCCACTATTCATCAAGCGTTCAATCATTTGTAAATTTCTTAAACGGCTTAATTCATGAAATCTTTTTGGACATTCTTGTAACACGGAGATGATGGATTTCCCAGTGGTATTTGGTGCTTCAGTTATAGCTAGTTTGAGTGTCTCCAGATTTTTAAGATCTTTCGCTGGTCTTCCTTGGTCACCTAGTCCTGCAGTTATAAATAGTTGGTCTATTAATCCTTCTACAGTATTTTGTAGAACAAAGTCTGTGACAGCTGGTGGCATATTTGCTTCATCTAAAATACCTCTTATTATTGAACCTATAGCATAAAAATGTTCTTTTTCTAGACGGACTCTACCGGCTGCAACTATGTCTTTGACGATTGGCTGTCTTGCACTGGTTAATTGTTGTGATCTTCGTTCTGGAACAGCGAGTAAAAGCCCACATTCTAATGGAACAAGATTACGAAGTCCTTGTTCAAGAAATACACTCATCGGAACGCTTTCTCTTTCTTCGGTCGGCATTTGTGGATCGCCAAGATATTCAAGTGTTTGAGTGATTGAGAGTTGTCCTTTTATGCAAGAATCGAGATCTGTATCTATCGTCATAGTATTAGTATCTGTGCCATAGCCAGTGCCTTCAGAGTGATAACGATCGAATTTGGTATCGGGGTTTTGATGAAGTTCATAACCCAACCTAGTAGAGCTTTGTTCTATGTCGATTCGATTATGTTCTTCTGCAATAAAGATACAAAAAGAATCAGCTTCTTCGGCTTGTCCTTCTGGCTGGTAGTAATGTACTTCATAAGAATCTGGGCAGAGCTTTTTGATTTCTGCAAGTGTTTGTGCAATGTTAATAGTTCTTGGTTGTGCTTCTCTTTCATGCTTTGATAATGGTACTTTACGGTTGTATTCATCATCAATATAACTTAAGATTGCAGCTCGTTCACCGATATGAGAATGTATTTTGACCGGAGATTTGTGTTGAAATAGCAAAGCAGCTGTATGAGCTTGTCCTAAATCAAGCGAGGCAAAAAATTGCCTCGCTTGATTATACATAGAGCTAGTTCTGTTTCGCTCTAAACCTAGAGCGGTATAGTTTGGTGTCACAAAGTTTGTCTGAGGATTATTTGAGTCTATTGATTGAGATACACTCGTTTGTCCTGCTGCTGATTTCTCAATTGTTGTTTGGAGAGTTGAGGGATTTGTATTTGATATAGTTTCGGGAGTTTGTGTCGAACCGGTCACAAAAACTTGTGTTGCGAATGGATTGTCGTTTGATACTGGTCGCATTGATTTAATCCCTTACTATAGACAAATCCTAGTATCGGTGATTTTTGATAGTGTTTATGCTGGAGTTAAGCTCTATTCTTGGGTGTTCTCCCTGGTTTATGGTTTATATTACAACAGTAGGCAAACTAGGCAGGTCTTATGGACGGAATTTAACTTAGCTTTGAGACCCATTCATGACCATTGAAAACTAGTCTGTAATCAAATGTTGACTTTGTACCTTGAGTAAAGAATCTACAAGTATTATGACCTAGTTCTATCCAGGCACCCGTTTGTCCATCTACTGTTGTTGGATCAACGGTGTCATCACTTAAAGTGCTAGCACGAATTAGATATTTATTGTCTGGATATACTAAATCAAGAAGATATTTCGCTCTAAGGTTCTCCGGTTTCTCTCTAAGCTGATTAAAGCAATAATCATAGTTTGTTGCATTGCTATAGCCATAAATCGCATCATTCGAACTGAATCGTGCTCTGGCATCATCATAGAATTGAACGATACTTGCTCCTTCTGGTATTTCCAGTGTTTGGTATATTTCTTCTACTGTTGAATCCAGCTCTTGAGCCAAGTTTGTAATTATTGACGAATAAGGTGGACGACCACTCTCTTGTAAGTAGGCTCTAAAAGCAGCTTCGTCAGGATATTTGCTGAGCATATGTCGTTTGATTTGTTCGGTGAGTTCTGCCTTTGATGATGGTGTTTTGCTGACCTGCTCTGCTTTATAATATGGGAAATTCTCAACAGAGCCATCTGCATTAGCGGATTCTTTGGTTGCATTGATTAGCTTGCCATCGATTTCTGGCCATATCTTGAAAAGCATTAATAACTCAAAAGTAATTTCATTTTCATAATGAGTCGCTTGATGTTGACTGAGGTATTCAGCTCTTAAGTTTGTGATGTGATTAATATCACAACCCGTTTGTCTGGCAAGTTCTTGTGTGTCTAGTCCGGTAATTGTTTGCAGGTTAATGATGAAAGCTCTCAGGAATTCTAGATTTGTTTCTTTGTCTTTAGGCTGAGGACTACTTAGATGCTTAGTAAATAACTTATCAATATCTTCTGGGCTGTAGATTGATCTGAGTGCGGTGTTGATGTCGTTACCTAGCGTAAAACTCGCTTTGTCGTGTGCTATTGGTGTCCAAAGACTAGTTTGATCATCGAAGTGAAAACTCATGAACTTACCGAGTTTCATTGTCTTTTGATCTACTTTAGTGTTGTAGAAAGTCATGTCTTCACCGTTAAAGTCAACTATTACCTCATCAAAGCTATTGGGTCCATTCTTTGTATGGAATATTGACAAAGAAGACTTTGTATTGGATTTCACAGCATTGCCTTGCAGGTTATAAACTATTCCTAATTCAAGTTCTGGCTTGATTGATTTCAAGACTTTGAGAGCTTGCCATATATTACTTACTTCTTCTGTAGTGTTATTGATGTAATCATCCTGTAGCAACTGTATTTGTTCTGGGTTATTTGGGAACCAGCCTCTAGTAGCTAGGAAGTAAGGAAGCATCAGAAACACATCTTTAAAGTGTTGCTTCACGTCTTTAAAGCCATGTGCGTTAATAAGCTCGTCTATTGTTACTGCTGTTGATAGGGTTAGATTTGCTTCTTGAAGAATTTGCCCTAATGCGGTATAGGCTTTTTTCTCACCTTCTTGTATCATTTGATGGATTTCGCTGTTAGGTTTTGATTTTATGTAGCCACTGACTTGCTCTACTGCTGTTGCTTGATTTGTTTTTTCTTTAGGCAGCATCGCCGCTCGAAGTTCAGGATCTAGCTTGTCAATGTCGATCGTGTTCCAACCTTCTGCTTTAGCATTAGCATTAATAAAGTCAATAAATTCTTGTCGTATTACTGAATCCTCAAATTTAGTTTGAGCTGCGCTAAGCACACCTCCTCTAAGTGTTGTAGCTTGACCAGCGGTAAGTTGAAGAGGTTGAGCTTGTCGTATTGACTCTCTTTGACCATTTAATGCAATGATCATGCTCGCAACAGTTTTTAGTTTTGTTGGATCCTCGGTATCTTGTAGCTCAGGATAATCAGTCTCTATAAATCGTTTTATTATATCTGCTTTATCCAGTTGAACAACTTTGCTTGTGTCTATTTTCAAAGCATTATTAATCAAATCCATCCAGGTATAGGTTTGTATTGGGTTTGCTCTAAGTTGTTTACGGTCTGTACTTGGATCTAATGAATTAACAGGATTAATATTGCCAGCTGTAGTTGCTTGTTCTACTTGGCAGCGTCCTGCTGTTTCGCTAGCGCCAGTATTTGGCAAGATATTGTCGTTGGTTTTTTCTGTATCAGTAGAAGCCGGCGCTTCGACTTGAGTCTTGGTTCTCTTGTCAGCAAGAACGGCACAGCCTCTAATGAGGGCGGCTCTTTGGGTCTTTGTTTATGTTGGTAGCTAAGTTTCATCAGGCTGTGCCTATAGATAATAGCCAATATTGGGGTAATTTGTCAATACTTAAGCGTTTGTTAAGCCTATTCTTGCATGATCAGTCCATCTCTCACCAAAACTCCCCCCTTTGGCAACAAAAACCCGTTCTTGATCCCATAATTGATCAATAAGCGCCTCATCCTTAATTCGAGGAAAAATACAAAGCCCCTCGATAGATTCCTTTGTTATTTGACTTAAGTCAAAAATCTCACTCTCTTGGGAGTATAAAATATTGATATTATTTTTAATGAGTGCGCGATTGCGGGCGCAGAGCTCTGGAGCAAGCTCAAGGACATATGGCGCGAGGGCTTCAGCGAGAGAGTTGGTTCGCAGCGAGAGATAGTTTTTGAGAGAGGAGAATTTATTGATTAGCGGATTCTGGATCGCGCCCGAGCGAAGCGAAGACGGACGACGTTCAATGATCCAACCAAGTCTTAAGCCAGGCATATTAAAACTCTTACTCAAATCACTAATGACAATTGTGTTTGGGTGGAAATTAATCGCTGAGGGGATTTGGGATTGAGAGATAAACAAAAACACTTCATCGCAAATTAAATATCTGTCTTCAAGTAACTTAGAAATCTCTTTGAGTTCATCTTCCTTGAAAGCAAGTCCAGTTGGGTTGTTTGGATTATTGATGACCAGGGCTTTGCTTTGAGGGTTGGCTTTAATCAGCTCTTCTAGCTCGGACAAGCACCAGCCTTGTTGTTTCGGTTTGTTTGTGTCGTAGCATAGCGAAGACGAATCCCAGTCTATGACCTTGACTCCACGGTCTTGGGCGATTTGATAAAGCGATTGATAAATAGGTTGCTGAACAATAATCGTGTCACCAGCTTCAAACATGGTGGACATCACTAGGAAGATAGCCTCAGAAGCGCCACTAGTTAAAAGCATGGACGAGGGAGACGGGGCATGAGAATAGAGCTGTGTGATTTTGCTTCGAACTTGCTCTGAGCCAAATTGACTTGAGTAACTGAGCTTGGTTTCAAAAAGAGCTTTGCTAATTGCTTCTCTAAGATGAGATTGTTGTTCTATAGGAGCAATCAAGATCAAGTCCTCAATAGACATAGCAGGCATACAAGCAGAACTTAGGTCCTGCTTTAAAATAGGTTCTACTTGATTGTAAAGATCTTCTAGCTTGAAACTAGTTTGCACGATTATTTAACTTCGCGGTGAAGAGTGTATTTTTTAAGTTTGGAGTTGTATTTTTTGAACTCAAGCTTTTCTGGGTGCTTTTTTTTGTTCTTTCTGGTGTAATAACGGCTAGGTGCAAGGCCCTGTTCCTTTGACTCTGTGCATTCCAGAATTGCTACTACTACATCACCTTTTTTCTTAGCCATAATTGCTCCTATTAACAGCTATAAATCCTAGCAAAAATGGCTGTAAATAACAGTCTTTAACAAAAAATACAGCTTTTTAGTTGTTTTGAGTAAAAATAGCCTGAAAACCAAGCTATTTTGATATTTTTAAGCCATTTGTACTATCTAGATAGCCACTGACTTAGCCGATTTATTAGACTATGTTAGAACAAAGTACCAACCAAAAGATAGATTCATTTCTCCAGAAGTCCCCAAGTGCACTTAGAAAGCTCCAAGAAATGGCCACGCAAACCAAAGAATTCCCGAGCACTCAGCTCTTGATTTATAAGTTGATGCGTTTAACGAATGACGTTACTACATTTGATACTGAGTTGATTAATTATCTCTCCGAGGATACCGAGCTTGCAAGCTTGATTATTCAAAAAGCCAAGATCGGAGTGAAACTACCTGGTCTTACTATTAGCCAAAATCAGTTAAAGCAGTCGATTAAGAGATTGGGTTATGGTTTTGTATACAATCAAGTGCAAAAAAGGTTTGCTAGAGAATATGTTCAAGTTTATTACAACACAGACAATCAGCATATTAAAACGCTGGTAAAGAAATCTGTTCGCTTAGCTTATATTGCTAAGGGAATTGCCAAGATGATTAATTATGATAATGAAGCGCAGTGTTTTTGTGCTGGTATTAATTACTATGTTGGTGAAATGATTCTTGGTTTGCGCGACAGAATTGCGCATAATGAAATCGTTAAAATGCAGCAACAAGGCTTTGATAAGAAAGCTGCTGAACTAAGTGTCCTCGGTTTTGATACTGGTGAATTAGCTGCTCGTAAGCTTGAGGAATGGTTATTACCAGATCATATTGTTAACGTGGTACGTAACCATGATAATCCTGTGAATGTAAAAGACCATAATTACAAGATCGCTATTCTAATGAAGTTCGCAGAGTTTGTTAATGATGCTCTGCTTAATAAACAATCTGGTCCTCATGCAATGTGGGATAAGGCTTATGACTATCTTGCCAAACTTGATTCTAGGATGACTATTGACCAGTGGAGTAATCAAATCAGATTGATTTATATACAGCTGCTTGAAACTGAGCATGCTTTGTATCAGCGCAAAGTCTAGTAGGTATTCTGCACAATGAAATTACTACAAAGACGATGGACAGCTAAAGATGGATGGCGCATTGCTCGAGATGAGATTGGTGCTAATCATGAGCATGTGCAATTGCTATTGCTTTTTGGTGGAACTAATGTTTTGCAAAGTAAAGAGCTTTATAAAAATCTCTATGAAGAATTTCCCAATGCTATAGTTGCAGGTTGTTCAACGGCTGGTGAGATTTGTGGTAACGAAGTTACTGATGATTCTTTGGTTGTTACAGCAATCTATTTCGAACATTCTACAGTAAAAGAAAGTCATATATTTTTGGATAATTATCCTCATGCGGATATTGAGGAAGTGGCTAGTCAGCTGGTTGAATCTTTAGTAGCTCCTGATTTAGTGCATGTTTTTGTTTTGGCTGAAGGAATTAAAATCAATGGAAGCGAATTAGTGAGAGGCTTAGGAAAGTGCTTGCCATCCAATGTTGGAATTAGTGGAGGACTTGCTGCTGATGCCTATAGGTTTAAGGAGACATTTGTTGTTGCCGATGTTATGGCCTGCTCTAATGTGATTTGCGTGATTGGTTTTTATGGTTCTCGATTAAAAGTAATGACTAGCTTGAAAACAAATTGGCAAGAGTTTGGTTCGGAGAAAAAAATTACCAAGTCAAAGAGCAATGTTCTTTATGAAATAGATAGAGAACCTGTTTTGCCTTTATTTAAAAAATACCTTGGTGATTCTTTTAATAATGTACCTACTTCTAGTATTCAATATCCAATTAGTGTTAAATCTGATGGTGACGAGGAATGGATGACTAGGACTATTATTGGCATTGATCGTGAGGCTGGTAGTCTTACTTTTGCAGGTGATGTGCCTCATGCTTATATTGCACGATTGATGAAAACAGATGTTGAAGCATTGGTCCAGAGTGCTACACATGCCACTGTTGGTATGATCTACAAGAGCTTTTATCCAGATTTTGCGATCCTTGTTAGTTGTTTTGGACGACGTGGTGTGATGAAAAAGGATTCCTATAAGGAGCTTAATGCGGTGCGATCAGGTTTCGGTAACAAGACTCTGCTTGCCGGGTTCTATTCTTATGGAGAAATTGGTAGTTTTAATAATCAGAAAGAAGCAAAGATGCATAATCAAACAATGGCTATTACTGCTTTTATTGAAGACTAATGAGCCGTAATGCTATAATTTGTTTCCATGTTTGGAAATAATAAAGTCAAAAAAGCAACAAAGATCATCGCCTCAATTTTGAGCGCTGATCAGTTTAAGGATATTAGTGTGCAGAATGATACCAAAGTCGTTTTTAATTTGGTTTTAACTAATCCAAACGATCAATCTAAGAAACAACAGATTATTAATGAAGTTGAAGCGAGACTTAAGTCAGAGGGTTTTAGTGAGCTTGATGTTTATACGACTCAAGGACCTGCAGCGACGCCAGCAGCAGCCAACGGTGCTGGTCACAATCCAATTGGCGGTTTAGCCAATAGAGGCAGTATCGCTCCTAAGAGCCCGGTAGCAGGTATCAAGCATATTATTGCAGTCAATAGCGGCAAGGGTGGAGTTGGCAAGACTACTTGCTCAATTAATTTGGCAATAGCTTTAAGCAAGCTCGGACACAAAGTTGGAGTTTTGGATGCTGATATCACCGGACCTAATGTGCACTTGATGCTTGGGATCGGG
>JAQCFG010000071.1 GCA_027618255.1 Cyanobacteriota bacterium | reverse complement strand
AAGCATGGCTTAACTAGACAGATCCATTAAATAAAGAGGCAAGTGAGCTTGCGAAACTTGCCATTGCGTTAAGATTAGTGTTTAAACCGATGCAGATAAAACAAAGAACCAAAAAGAAAGTATTTATTGAGACATTAGGTTGTCAAATGAATATGGCTGACACAGAAAGAATGTTTGGCATGCTCGAAGAGATTGAGTATTACCCAACAGAATCAATGTTAGAAGCCGACCTGTCGATTCTTAATACCTGTAGTATTCGAGAACATGCAGCAGCCAAAACAGCTAGCTATGTTGGCAAATGGGACAAACAGAGAAAACCAGGTAGTTTGATAGCCCTAACAGGCTGCGTAGCTCAACAAGAAGGTGAAAAACTTATCAAGGAGATAAGAACAGTAGACCTAGTTATAGGTACTCATAACTTGCATCGTTTACCAGATTTGGTTATTGAAGCAGAGAGTTTGCACGAAGAAGCGATTGCAAACGGCAGTAAAGAAGCCAAGCTCAATAAAGGCATATATAAAAGACCACAAGTTGCTGAGATATGGGAGGAGCTACCAGAACTAATTCCAGAAACAGCAGTCTCTAGAAAAACCAAACACTTTGCTTGGGTCAATATCATTTATGGTTGCAATTATAAATGTACCTATTGTATCGTTCCTAAAACTAGAGGTAACCAAAGATCCAGATCAATAGCAGAAGTGAAACAAGAAATTGAAGGTCTTGCAGCTGAAGGATACAAAGAAATAGTTTTACTAGGTCAAAACGTAGATGGTTATGGCATTGACATAGGAACCAATTTTGCAACTCTACTTAGGGCAGTGCATGAAGTAAACGGAATTGAAAGAATTAAATTCTTGACCTCTCACCCTTGTGATATGACTTATGAATTAATAGAAACTGTTGCTGAATTACCCAAGCTCGCAAAATATTTTCATATACCAATTCAAGCAGGTAACGATGAAGTGCTCAAGCGAATGGCGCGCCGCTACACCTTTGCAAGATATATGGAGCTGATTAATTATATTCGCAAATTAATGCCAGAGGCTTCTATTACAGGAGATATCATCGTTGGCTTCCCAGGCGAAACACACGAGCAGTTTATGGACTCTGTTAAGGCAGTCGAAACTATTGGCTATGACGCTTGCAACACGGCTGTTTATTCCCCGCGTCCATTTACGCCAGCAGCAACTTGGGAAGATCCAATCTCAGCAGCAGAAAAGAATGAGAGAATTAGATTTATAAATTCAGTCATCACAGAAACAGCTGAAAAACAAGCTCAGAGATTCTTGGGCACTATCCAAGACGTACTGATAGAAGGTCCATCAGCTCGTAATCCAGCTCGATTAATGGGTAGAATCTTTAGTAACAAAACAGTAAATATCGATTGTGATCCGGAAAAGCATGATCAATACATTGGCAAAATTTGCAAAATTGAAATCACCAAAGCCAATGCCTGGGCGCTGCGCGGGCAATTAGCTAAAGTTTTGGAATTAGCTTAAGCATAGCTAGGAACTTCTAAATTCTTCTTCTCTTCATTATCACTAAAAATTTTTGCATAAATCTTGTCAATATTTTGCAGATAGTAATCAGCTTTAAAACATGTCTCAATTTCATCTTCATTAAATATTTTCCTAATCTGCTCACAATTCATTACGAGTTTCTTGAAATCACCATCATCATTAGCCCAAGCTTCTTGTGCATAACCATCAATTAATTCTTTAGCCATTTGTCTATCCATAGATTTAGCAACCAACCTTAGAGTAATTTGATTAGCAAAAACAATTCCTCCATTCATATTTAGATTTTGATACATACGTTTGGGGTTAATCACTAAGCCCTTCATCGTTTGTGTCATTCTATAAAAAATAAAATCAAGCAGCTTGCATGCATCAGGCAAAATTATTCTTTCTGAAGCATTATGGGTTGAATCACGTTCATGCCAAAGTGCAATATTCTCCAAACCAACTGTAGTATAGGAACGAAGCACACGAGCCAAACCACAAACATTTTCTGAGCGCCAAGGACTGCGCTGGTGCGGCAATACATTATTAGCAGCCATTTTAAGCAAAAATGGTTCTTCAAGTTCTCTAATTTCTGGTCTTTGCAAATTACGAATTTCAATTGCAAGTCGTTCAACGATAGAAGCAATTACGGCAAGTTGATTGACAAACATTGCAAGCCTATCTCTTCCTATCACTTGAGTACTTACAAGTGCTGGTTTCAATCCCAAATTTGCGGCAGCCAGAGTTTCAATTTCAGTATCTAAATTAACAAAAGTCCCAGTAGCACCAGAGAACATCGCAACACAAACTTCATTAACTAGATTTTTGAGATAATGACGAGCACGCCTGATGTCATCATAGTAACCAAGCATCTTCAATCCAAAACTAATAGGTTCAGAATAAGTACCATTGACTCTACCAATACATACGGTGTTCTTATAACTAATAGCTAATTCTTTAAGAGCCTCCATAAACTCATACATGTCTTGATCCAAAAGTTGAGCAGATTCTTTGATGGTTAAACTCAATGCAGTATCTTTCAAATCAGAAGCAGAAAGCCCAAGATGTAGGTAAGCAGCTTCATCCTCACTCAAAGAATCAGAAACCGAATTCAAAAAAGCCGTAATATCTTGTTGACCACGCTCCTGCAATTCTTTGATTTTGGTAAGATCAAATCTTGCATTGTCTTGAATAGATAAAAAACTAGAACGTGGTATACGTCCAATTTGTCTGTAAGCTCCACAGACAGCAATTTCTACGTCTAGCCATTTCTGGTAAACATTATCGTCAGCCCAAATGAGCTGCATCTCTGCCCTTGTATATATATCTATCATTTGCTTGTGTATTTGCCTTCTGAGAGTACAATAATTACTCTATATATAGGCTTATCGGCAATCATGGGGTTAAACTTGAGTATTTCTAGGACTTAATTCAAGGACAGACCGAACATTAAAAAAATCTAAGGAATCTATCATTAAGAGCTGATTAAGATGTGCTATGATATATAGCTATACAGGTTATTCACCTAGGAAAGGAATAGACATGAAACACACAGCAGAACCAAAAACGGCTACATATGAAGCGATTTACCAAGATTTTATAGCTCAGGCTGGGCTTGAAACAAACGAGACAAATGTCGAGGAGCTGTGCAAGCGAGGCATCAAAAAACTCAAATTAGCAAAGCACTTTGCCAAAATAGATGATGATATCCTAAACCTATCACTAAAAACAGAAGCATCTATTAGCTTCTTTACGGGGATATTAAATCTAGAAGCCAAAAGACTTAGATTTAAAGAAGAAGCACTTAAATGCCTAAAAACAACGACCAAGAAGAGCAAGATCAGTGCAGCTTAGGGCCAGATAGACATCCTGCCAAACACTATTTTGCAAGTGATGTCGACACACAAAAGATTGGAACGGTGCAAAGCACTAGTTCCACCAGTAAAGACAAAGAGAACTTTCAAAGTAAATCTAATATAGAACTATTTAAAAACAATCCGGATCTACAGAGTTATTGGGATGCTTTCTTCAAAGACGACTTTATATTAGCTTCTGCTTTTGCAGAGAAACTGAGAATTAAAGCTAATACCCAAAAAGAGTTGGATTTAGCAATCAACCTAGCAACAAAGCCGTTACTTAGACAAGGCAAAATTAATCAAGCGAAAGAAACGATACAAGCAAGTGAAGGCAATCAAGGACTAAAACTATTTATTCAGTTTATTACAGACGCCAACCCTAAAGGACTAATCGAATTTGAGACAGACGACATTGATAGCTTAATTTACAAAGCACAAAGTATTTTGATTTCCAAAATTTATTGGGGAGAAAATTACTTAGCGAGGTTTACAAACTTAGCAGATCCTGAAGAATTACTAGAGCAGGTCTTCACGAGGTTACTTGCAAACAAACAATACGACAAAGCAATCTTGGCCGCTATTCAAGGCATAGAGCTAGGTCTAGAGGATCAAATACTAAGCCATGATATCCACCTACCAATAATTCACGAGCAATTAAATAACTTAATTGTACTTTCCACTAAAGCTAAATATCAATCAACCAAAGCCAAACTTTACTTACTGAAGTCAAGGATATTTAAAGATAAAGAAGCGGCAAAAGACGCAGAAATCCTATTCGGGCAAGATCAAAACAAAAACGGACTGGGCGAGACTTACATGTATTATGCCAAAGAACTAAATGAACTTGAATATTACAAAAAAGCATTGATCAATTTTGATCAGACAGATAATTTGATCGCTCAGGGATTTATCTATGAATCAATGGCGTCAATGGCACTTGTCAATGGTGAAGTAAAACATGCAAGTCAATTCTTCGATAAAGCAGAAGCGAAGCTCAATAACGGCGGGATTTTTGAGCATTATGGACTTGCAGTTCAGCGCATATCGCTATTTGCAATCAAAGGTAAATATCAAACTGTTAAAGAACATGTACATGCGTTAATTAAACCAACGGTACCAAGTTTCTTTGTAGCACAAGCCTATCAAATACTTGCAAACACCCTGATACAACTAGGGGAAGACACAGACACTGCAAAAGCATACATAGAAACTGCTTGTGAAATATTCAAACAACTGAATCGCTATAGTCAATTAATGTACACACAAAATGTTTATTTTCAAATCATGCTACTAGAAAATGATTTAGAAAAAATTGAAAAACTCGGCAATGAAATAATTCAACTAGCAACAAGGTTAGGTAATGAAGAAATTAAAGCTACCAAGTATCTTGATCTAGCATTTATAACTATCCGCCTAAGCCTTGAAGATTCAAATTTAGATAATGAAAAGATAGCCAACGCTACAGACTACTTTAATAAAGCGATACGACTCTATCAAGATCTCGAGAATGTAACCGGTGAAGCTGATACCTACCAAGCCATGGGCAATATGTTTACCGGAATAGGCAAGCTTGAAGAAGCGCTCAATGCCTTTCTTAAAGCCAAACAACTCTATCAACAAGAAAAAGCATTATTACAATCAGCAGTCACAGATACTTTAGTTGGAATATTAATGCTCAACTATGTTGTTCTCAACGAACAAACATATCCAATTGCCATGAGACATCTTGAACAAGCTCTATTGTATTTCAGTAGCGAGAATTTACTAGATCTGTTATGGAAAGCATTATTTTATTTGGCTGATTTGAATCATAGATACTATATAGAAAGACAAGGACAAGAAAATGAAGATGTCCTAAGAAACAAAGCCAAAACCTATTACCTAGAGATGCTTGTAGCAGTACAGGACTACCAGGAAGATGCACCTAATTTGCCAGGATCTAGTCAAGAAGGACTAGTAGGAATCACCATCAAAGACGCATTCAATAAGGCTTATCAGTTCTTTTTGACTATTGGTGAACAAGATACCGCAAACAAATTCAAAAACAGAAATCAGCTATAGAGGCTATGCTGTTTAACAAAGCTAAGCAAATAAGACGATACATAATATAACGCAAATTACCTATAAAACATATAGACTCCAAGAGTCTTTTTATGATTAGTGAAAAAACAATACAGAATAATTTTTCTGGCCTTAAGTCTTTGACGCTGGCACTAATCTTGCTATGTTCTATTGCTTTAGATGCAAATGCAATTATTGTTCGTATTAAAGACATCACCAAGGTACAAGGACTTAGAGATCATTATCTCGTTGGTTACGGATTAGTCTCTGGTCTTCCAAGTAATAGTGGTGACAAAAATTCTTTAGCTACAAATTTAGCTCAAATCAATATGCTCAAAAACTTTGGTGTCAACATCAAAGAATTTTTGGTCAATAACCAAATTAATGTAAACAATATCGATGCCAATAACCCAGGTCAACAAATTCTTGCTCAACTCAAACAACTCAACGGCGGCTCTGTAGGTAACGTAGCAGCAGTAATGATCACAGCCAAGGTTGCACCTTACTCTAAAGAAGGCGATCATTTTGATGTTGATATTTCTTCATTTGGTACATCACGTAATTTAAGTGGCGGCATTCTTTTACAAACACTACTCAAAGGTGCAGACGGGAAGGTCTATGCAGCAGCTCAGGGACCTGTAATCAGCTCAGGCTATGAAATAGAAGCCAATGGTTCTTTAGTGAGAGAAGGCTCTCCAAACTCAGGAAGAATTCCCAAAGGTGGAATCATAGAATATCCACTACCAACAGTATTAAATACAGCAGAAGGAATTACCCTTACAACTGACAAAATAGATTTTAGTACTACCAAGAAAATAGCGCAAGCAATCAATTTCTCTGCAATTAACAGAGAAGCAACCATTATTGATGGTAGAACAGTAAGAGTCAAACTAAACGGACCAGAAGATAATCCAGTATCTGCACTTGCAGAGATTGGTGATATCAAAGTAGACGCTGATAATGAAGCAAAAGTGGTGATAATGGAAAGAACCGGCACAATTGTAGTTGGACAAGACGTCAAACTCTCCTCTGTTGCACTGGCTCATGGCAATATATCAATCACTATCAAAACAGATAATCAAGTATCACAACCTAACGTAACTACTCTAGCCAATTTATCAAGTGTGAATAACTCAGGTAGTGATAATGAAGTTGATACAAATCTAGCAAACGCTGGAGCTGGAGATGAGAACTCAGGGGCTGGTATTAAAACTCAAAACTTTAGTAATTCAGAAATCAATTTAACCGAAACCGACACTAGATATATAGAAATGGCAGAAGCAACAAGTCTTGCTGATCTAATTAACGAACTAAACAAGATAGGAATCACATCAAGAGATTTGATTTCGATAATGCAAGCACTCAAAGCATCTGGGGCTTTGCAAGCGGAGCTTGAAATCATATAGGGAGACTATGATGAAACAGAAAAGACTACTAATTACAATTATAATATTTATAATTTCTAGCACATCAGTAAATGCTGAAGTCTATAAAACCGGTGTAGTTGAAAGTACCCCAATTCCGATAGTTGCTGAATGGCCTATCAATAATGAAACTCAAGTTGGTGAGCATTTTTCAGCAAGAATAACTGAAAATATTATGGGTAACGGAAATGAAATCCTAATACCCAAAAACAGTAGAGTAATTGGCACAGTGGTTAGAGTAGACAATGCTAAACTATTTAATAGAGACGGCAAAGTAGATATTCAATTCCAAAAAATTATATTTCCAGACAATGTACACAATATAAATATCAGTGCCGATGGCATGATGGTAAAACATAAACGGAGCAACTTACAAGTAGTCGGTAACGCCGCTGGTCAAACAGCAGGCGGCGCGATAATGGGCGCAGCAGTGGGTTTCAAGTTTGGTGGAGTACTTGGCACAAGTGGTAGTACCGCAAGTAATGTCGCCATTGGTGCTATCACTGGCGCAGGACTATCCTTAATTTCCTTTATCGGTAAAAAAGGACAAGAAGTCAAAATCAATCCAGGCTTACCAATGACACTTAATCTAATAGCCATGGAAGAGCAAGAATACAAAGAGCAGCAACTTAACGTAGAGCAAACATATATGGTCAATGGCAATATTACAAATTATAGAAACAATAAAATAGCAGTTGAAATTGAAAACAAAATGAAACATTCAATTCCATTGGGTAATCTCAAAATAGTTGATGGATTAGGTTACACGGTACAACCCAACTTTGCTTATGGCTACCACGACGAGAAATCTATTCCAGCAACCTCAAATGGCACTTATGAATTTGAATTTAACCCTACTACGCCTAACGCCAAGTATTGGTTAGTACTAACTGATAGCTTCGGTAAACAAGAATATTTTAGAAAGGAAATTAAATAATCATGGAAATCAATCCAGCTGTGCTATCTCAAGCCTTGTTGAATGGTGGTCGTTTAACGTCACTTGAAACCAAGCCACAAGCAAATCAAACAAACTTTGACAACAACTCACTACTAAGCCCAGAACAACAAAGAACCAAAGCTAAAGAAACTGCAGCAGACTTTGAAGCTATGTTTGTCCAGCTCTCACTTAAAGAGATGCGTCCAAAAATGGAAGGTGGTTTGTTTAACGACGGACTTGCCCAGGATGTTTTTTATCAATTTATGGATGAAGCCATAGCCAAAGAAATCTCACACTCAACAAACAATTTTGGTATTGCCGATGCGATGTTAAGACAAGGGCTTTAGCCCTTGTCTTAACATCGCCGCGTCGAAACGTAGTGGAGACGGGCATGTTTATATATCTATAGTTATTGTCTCATCGAAGCTTGACTAAACGAATTTTCAAAAAAGCAATCTTCGCAAAGTAGGAAGCTTCTGCGAAG
>JAQCFG010000070.1 GCA_027618255.1 Cyanobacteriota bacterium | reverse complement strand
CCATTACTCGCTTAGCTGGTTTAGGGACCGTATCCGGAGCAAATAAAGCTAACAAATGTGGATTAAGGTCAGATTTTGGCTTCGGACTCTGAACTTGCACACTGACATAATCAGTATCTCTCGAAACAACTGGTCTAATGCCAAAACGCTTAGAAAGATACTTTACCCTTGGATCTGGCCAAAAATCACTTATTCTATCTGTATAATCCACCATAACTCAAACAATACTAACACAAGCATCGACAAATTATCAAGATAATCTTATTAAAAAACGACTACCAGTATTTAACTCAGATTCTATCTCAATAGTCCAACCATGCAAATCCACTATCGCTTTGACAATAGCAAGTCCCAAGCCAGTACCTTGAATAGCACTACTTGCTTGCACTCGATAAAACTGATCAAAAACCTTGGCAATATCCGTTTCAGGAATCCCAGTACCAGTATCTTCAACAGTCAAAACACCTTCTTTATAATGAAGCTGCACTTTACCGCCATCTCTATTGTATTTAATTCCATTGTCAATTAAATTTGCAAGTAAATGATCCAGGTATTTTTTATCAGCAAAGATTTTTGTAGCCTTGGGAATTTCATTACTCAAACTAATCTTACGACTAGCAGCTCTTGACTCTGCTGAGTTAATTAATTTGTCTGCTAATTGCCCAAGATCAAGTTCGATTTTGTTCAATTCAACTGAACCACTAAGCACATGCGAAAGACTAAGCATATCCTGAACCATCGTCCCCAAGCGGTCTGCCTCATGATCAAGCTTCTCTAAATATTCTTGCGCTTTAACAGCATCATCCTTGGCTCCAAGCAAAAGAGTTTCAACTAGAGTTTTGATGTTTTGTATCGGGCGCTTAAGTTCATGAGTACTTTGCTTCATATCCTGATAAATAATTTGACTAAGTTCAAGCATATAATCATCTTCAAGCTGTTGCAGATATAAATTAAAATGCTGACTATTGATTTTAATTTCAATTCGTTTTGATTTGCTTTGTTTAATTTCTTCTCGAAGCTCTTCGGATTTAAGTGAACGAATCAATTTGGCAAGCGCAGCCAGTCCTTGACTCAAAGCACCAAGATCATTGATATTGTCATTTAAGCTCGACAAATTCCAGCCCAAAATCTTTTGCGCTGCAGGATTTAATTCTTGGATCTTGAGAAGCTCGCCATCAAATAGCAGAACTCCTGTGTTGAGTTCATCTATATCCATTAATTAGATTGTTCCACATCCATCTTCGTTTTACTACGAGATGACAAGATATCCACAACTGTCTATCAAAGCGTCAAGACCTTATACTTTATAAGGCAGAGCCAGGAATATCAAAGATCACTTATCGGACCTAAAGGAAGGTCCAATGACAGATTCTTGTTGTCACAACGAAGGTGATCATCATTGCAGTGCAAGCCATAATGCAGAGCGGTACAAGATTCATAAAATTGCTAGCCGTTTAGGTATTAATAACGGCATGATTGATTTATGTAACGCAAGTTTAAACGATATTATAGCTATGGCTCTTAATCGGGCACATGTGAATCCATCTCTATGGCTATATTTGATGTTAACCCATCAAAGTATCAATGCCGGTGACGCTGTCAATAAACTAATGAGGACAGGGCATTCAAGTGCCATTTCACATTTGATTCAACTAGTTAATGCCAGTCATTCATCGTCTACAGGACAAAATTTTGCCGATAACCTAGAAAAAACAAGCCAAAAAATGCAGCAAAGAGCTCAAATAGCCCAGGCTTGAAGCAGATCACTATAAAATAGACCATTTTTCCTGCTTTGTAACTATAGGGACAAGGAAAAGGGACAAAACGTGGAAGCATTCACCACAGCACTAAGAAGATCAGCACTATCACTTATACCAGGTGGTGGATTAGTTAATGCCAGTATAGAAGCAACAGATTGGCAACAAATCAAAGACTCAACTAAACAGATACTTGAGCAGAGTTTTAAACCTAAGCAAAAAGAAATCGCCCAAAGCAAAGTGACAGAAGTCATTATAAAAAAACCTGAAAATGAAGAACTCAAACCAGTAGTAGCAAAGCAAACTCCAAAACCACAAGTAAGCAAAAGCGACAACAATTTATTACAACAACTTTGGTATCAGCAACAGAGCTATTACCACCAGATGGTTGAACAGATGAACAAAGCTAGGCAGCAAGCTCAAGAATATCTAAAGAGAACCAGAGAACAGCACGAAGAAAGAAGAACAGCGGAAGCGACAAGAAAAAAAGAATCAGAACCAAAACACAATTGCAATGATATTTGTGACACAAAACGAAGACTACTTAAACTAGCAAGCCGCTATGGAGTTGCAGTTGAAGCCAATTTATTAACATTGAGCACAAGTGATCTAGAACAAACTATCAAAGCCAGAATTCAACACAATATCATTGGCTTTATAGCATTTGCCAAAGAGAACCCTAGCCTCGGTTACAACAGAGCATTGCGAGAATATGCCACCAGTTCGATAGATAGTAGTGTTAGAGAACTGGTCGCCAATGATGTTCAAGTGGGTGCCAGTAGTGATATACTTAATCCCAATGAAAGAAGTCTCGCCCAAGTCTAACTGGCAGATTGCAATTCTACGCCAGGGTCAACTGTCTCAAAGCCTCATAGGCAACAGTTTGCACAGTGCTAGCTAAATTCAAACTGCGTGCATTTTTACTTAACATCGGCAGCGTAATTGATTGAGCTGGAACCATCAACTCCTCCGGCAAACCTCGAGTTTCTGGACCAAAAACAAAGTAATCACCCTTCTCAAACTTGATATCCCAATATGCTTTAGTGGATTTGGTTGTAAGAAACCAAAGTCTTGAAGTATTAGTCAAATCCAAAAACTCTTGCCAAGAATTATACACTGTATAATTAATATGTTGCCAGTAATCAAGACCAGATCTTTTGAGATATTTATCACTCAACTCAAAACCAAGTGGTTTAATTAAATGCAAATGTAAATCATTGGCAACACAACAACGAGCGATATTACCTGTATTTTGCGGAATCTCTGGTTGATAGAGAACTATATTAATCATAGTAAATTCATCCTTGTAGCTACAAAATCATAACCTGTTAAGGACTGCAACTGTGTCTTGTCTCCGCTCAGACCAGAAACTATAACTTGAGCATTAGGCACTAAGACCTTGATGTAATCAATCACAGACTGCGGGCTGCGCTGCTCGGGCTGAAATTCCCAATCCTGTTTTTTCTTGCGTAGTTTCTGAAAGTCGCGCGGTGAAGTGATAGTGGCAAGCTTCTTGCCCTTAGCTTGATAGTCACGCAACTCCGGATAAGGTCCTTGAAGGGAATTAAAGAAATCACTAGAGCTTGTCGGATTCAAAGGATAGATCTTGAATTTATTTCCAGCATAACCAGCTCTCAATAGAGCATTAACGTCAGCTTGAGAGTAAACTCCAGGAATATAATTCAAGTATTGAGACATCCATGGATCTTCTTGAATTGTTTTTATGATTTCAGTATCCAAGGCTGGCGCAAAAACTTCGATAGCTTCTTGAAGCCAAGGCTCAGCTATTTGTTTTAAGGAGGATAATTGAGTTTTATCAATCAGGCTAGCCAAGCCGAGTTTGTGACCAGACCTAGTCGCCAGACAATAAAGCTCCTCTAAATGCTCCAATAAACGAGGACAAGCAAAACTAAGCTCAAGAGCTTCAAGTTCTATATCACTAGAACTTAGCTTCATAACTGCTAGATTAACTTGCTCTGGCAAGTCTAAAACAGAATTAATGATGGGATAGTATTTCACCTGTTATAATATTACATAAGTAAGGGTCACTAGCGCAAGTGATGTTTTATTTCATTAAGGTTGCAAAATTGTAACTTTAGTGGAATATTTCTATTACTAGTGAAAAAACACTACTAACAGAAATGAAATATGTAGATTTTAAATCCAAGATGGCAAACATGATTGTTTTTAACAAAGCAGACATTCATATTATTGCGCCAAATTTTGATCTAAATCTATTAAGCGACTGGCAAAAAAAACAATACATACGCAAAATTCGTAGAGGCTATTACATTTTTGCAGATTTAGAATTGAATAACCATCTGCTTTCACATATAGCAAATCAAATTTATCGACCGTCATATATCTCTTTTGAACTTGCGTTATCACAATACGGACTTATTCCCGAAACTATTGTAAATCAGACCTCGGCAACAAGTCGCAGAACCATAGATTTTTATACTCCTATTGGTGGCTTCATTTACCAGCATCTAAAACCCAGTCTGATATTTGGTTACAGAATTGATACTCTAGCTAAAGTTAAAGTCAAAATTGCCAAAATAGAAAAAGCAGTCTTGGATTATTTCTATCTTCATCCAGACCTCAAAACAAAACAAGACTTAGATGATCTACGTTTTGATTATGAATACTTTATTGAACAAGCTGATCTTAAATTGCTTTATCGATACTTAGATCAATTCAACAATAAAGCTCTAGAAAAAAGAATCGACAATATTATAAGGAGTGCTCACCATGCTTGATTACCAAGAAATAACACAATACTTCCCGTCAACTGTTCAATCAGACAAGAGGTCTGTTTTACGCGAATACTTACAACATCATATTTTGCATTTAGTCTTTCAATCACCGATCTCTAAGAAACTGATTTTCATTGGAGGTACAGCTCTGAGGATTGCATACAACACACAGCGCTTCTCAGAGGATTTAGACTTTGACAACAAGGACCTAAGCCTCGATGAATGGATTGAGCTTGGCGACTATATTCAAAGAGAACTAAGACTTAATGGCTGGAACATAGACATCAGCAAAACCAGATTAAACAAAACCGTGTTTCATTACAATATTAGATTCCCGGGCTTACTTTTTCAATACGAAGTAAGTCCTCACAAAAACGAAGTCCTATTAATTAAAATGGATTCAGAAAACCAAGGCATAGAATACCAAAGTAATATTTTCCAATTCAACAAGTTTGATCTCAATTCCAAAATCAAAGTTATGCCAATTGACATCGCCCTCTCACAAAAATTTAGAGCCTTCTTTGATAGAGAGATGGGTAGAGATCTTTTTGATATCAGTTCAATTGCACCTAAAACTAAACCAAATTATGATTACTTAAAACAAGCACTTAATATTTCCAGCCCACAAGAACTTAAAGAACGTGTTTTGGCACGCTGCCAAGACTTAGACTTAAAGCATTTAGTTGAAAGAAGTAAAGGATTTTTATTTAAACAAAGTGATATCTCAAGAATCCTAGACTTCCAAGAATATATGGAGCAGTATGAATTCTAGTCAAAACCGTCATTGCGAGCCCAAAGGGCGTGGCAATCCAGTCCTAGCGTTTATAAACATTAACAATCTCTAGCTCAGGCAAACTATCGCGCAAAAGCTCTCGCCAAGTATCTTCCAGTGCAAAAGCCTGCTCCTTAGTTATCACTGGCAATTCAGTAAATTCAATATATTCTGGTTTAATATCGTCAGCCTCTCCAGGTCCATAATGATTACCTCTAGTATCTATCCAATAGTCTCCAGTCTTAGAGACTGGTTTGGCTCTTGTAGGAGTATTGATTTGTAGTTTGTTAATTCCAAGATCACGAATCACAGCCGCCATCTCAGCAAGATATTCGTTCTTCCCAAGCCATTTGGGCATGATCATGATTTGCAATTGCAGAGTCGTGTCAGCCTGGCAATCTAAAGCAAGCATCGTAATCCCACTAACAATACTCGCCACTGAAACCCCTTCAGCAGGCTGATTGACAGAGCTCAAGATCTCATCATTCGGCGCATCCAGCTTAAGAGAGATTAAATCAGCATGCAAAGCACGCTCACGCACTAGCGAGTCATTAAACATCGTGGCATTTGTCAAAATAGAAATAGGGACTTGCTTCTTGCGATCTTTGTATAGTTCACGAATTGCATCAATCATCTGGGCAAGATTCTGGGCGAGTGTCGGCTCTCCAGAACCAGCAAAAGTAATTACATCTAGATCTTCATAAACAAATCCACCACTAGCTTCTAGTGCCTGCAAGTCTTCAATAATATATTCAGTTGGTACATAGGTCTTAATTTCAGTAGTGACTTTTTGGATCTTGCCTAGCTGACAGTAAGCGCAACTAAAGGAGCAAGTACTCGTTGAGCCAATTGGATCGATACCAAGTGAAGTACCTGAGCGCCATGAGCGTACTGGACCGTAGACATAGCTTAGTCTCTCCATTAAAAACAATTCTCCAAACTATCCAAACGAATTCTCAATTGCACAATTGTATCCTGTTTCATCTTCTCTTTGACCCATGTTTTTTGTTTTGGCTCTACAAGCTCACCCAAAGCATCAAGCAAATCATAATCAAAGTTGTTTTCGACAAAGTCGATTGTTTTGCGTAGATACTCTATCAAATTCAATCCTGTTCTGCCTTCTATAACACTTTCAGTAATATCTATTTTGTTTTGCAAAATAAAATAAGCATCAAAAACATCTCTTGCAGCTGGTACTTTACGCTCTGTCAATGCCAGTAACTTATTAGCTGCCATATCTTCTAATTGCATAACCAAAATCGGAATCCCCAAAAACAACTTAGGCTTATAACTAGAATTAACTGTGCAGTGTGAAACATCAATCTTGAGATGGTGCAAACCTTTTTGATAGGACATTGCAATCAGTCCACCAAAATGCTTGAGAGCTTCATCTTGGATTAGACCATAATTAGAGCAAATCTTCAACAATGTTTCATGGACCAATAATCCTTTCTCTGGATCAAGTAAATCAAAGTCAAGATCAACAGAAAATCTATTGAGCTTATAAAAAAAATATAGAGCTGTACCACCCTTGAAACCCAGATGTGGAGCTATTTTGGAATTACTATAAATATCAGTTAGAATTGATATCATTATATCTCTATGTTTATTAGTATCTAAGATAAATTACTCCTCGTCTTCTTTATATATTTTGTAATAAGACTCAAGCCGTTTGTTCATTGCCTTTGATGAATAAATCTCCACCAAATCAAAACATTTACCCCAATCAAGTGGTCTTAAATTATCAAAATAGTACTCTCTGTATAAGTATAAAGCATCCAGAAATGCTCTTTCTTTACTAGCGCGAAAATAGAATTCCTTATCTTCTAAGCCTCTAGGATTCAGCAAAATATCCTTTGAAATCTTCTTGTAGCGATATCCCTG
Source organism: Cyanobacteriota bacterium (assembly GCA_027618255.1). NCBI lineage: Bacteria > Bacillati > Cyanobacteriota > Cyanobacteriota bacterium. Next base: position 1,259 of record JAQCFG010000070.1, on the reverse strand, counting down.
CTTCTCAACTTCAATATCACGACTAAGGTATGAACAGAGGTATATGGTTTCGTAATACTGAAATATCATCGCTTCTTCTCTCAGCACCGTGATTAAACTGACGTAGGAAGGCTTAAATTGCTTAGTAGCAAACTCATATCTATTATAATTAGGATCCTTGGCGTATAAGCCTTGTTTAATACGGATGAGCTTACCAGTTTGGCAATAATAAGAAAGCCTTCTATAGATATTGGCTTTATTATCGTCTCTCCACAATAGCGAGAGTTCGTTTGGAGTAAACACCGTATTTTGAGACTTGAGTATCTCATATATGTAAAAATCCCTATCCATGAACTGAACCTAACACTGTATGTGTGTTCTAGTTCTCATTATACCACAATCAAGCAAATCCAAGCCCAAAGCCAGCAAAATACTAAGCTTGAGTTCCCCATACCGCCCCAAGATTAACAAATTTTAATGTTAAAGTGTAAATATATTTTACAAAAGACTTGGGAAATCTATATTGACATTGGTAATACTAGCTATCGCCCCAAGATTAACAAATTTTAATGTTAAAGTGTAAATATATTTTACAAAAGACTTGACAAATCTATATTGACATTGTTAGTATTGTAACGTAATACAGATTAAGCTTAAGTTAAGAACAAAAGAAAGCGAGATTTAGTATTATTTGATGGTAGCACCGTCATTGCGAGCGAAGCGAAGCAAACCAGGTGAAACCAGAAAAACAAGATAAAGCTAGATAAATATCAAATATGTATTTAAGTTAGCGTTTTATTAAAGAGAGATAAGCGAAGAAGCAAAATTAGAGGAAAAAAACAATGGCAATGGAATCTATAAGTACAGCAAGTCCAGCAACAACGGCTCTAGAAAGAGAAGGACCGTCTAGCCAAGACACGAGCTCAAAAGCAACCAAAACAACGGCAACATCAAGCAGTAGTAATTTTTTTGATGATATCGGCATATCAACAACTTCAACGCTTGATAGCGATACTACAACCACCACTTTTACTCTAATTGACGAAGATGGTATAAATGGATTTTACTCTCGTTATAAAAAAGATGATACTGATACAAAAGAGACAAAATTAAAAAAAGAACTTGAAGCAGCTGAAGCTGCAATTAAAGCTTTACCTGAAAGCGAACAAAGCTTAGATCCAGATAAAGATATAGCAGTAAGTATATTTAATGCAAAAAACGTAGAAGCTTTTGGTGACAAAGCTAAGACTCAGTGGTTAAACGGGATTAGAGCTCTTACG
>JAQCFG010000069.1 GCA_027618255.1 Cyanobacteriota bacterium | reverse complement strand
GATTGGCAGTATAGGCATAAGGCACTGCACCCTTGGCTTTCATCCAAGCGATAGCAGCAGAAGTATCTAGACCTCCTGAGAATGCTATGCCTACTTTTTCGCCTTTGGGTAGTTTTTTGAGGATGCTTGCCATGAGCCAAATTCTATCATAACCGCTTATACATTACATAAGCATCAACATATTCACTTTGCTTATAATAAAAAGCTCCAGGCAAAGTTCCAATAATCTCAAAACCATTTTGCTGGCAAATTTTGATAGATGCTTCATTATTCACAACTACCAAATTTAGCTGAATAGCTTTATAACCAAGCTCGCGAGCTTTAGTAATTGCAAAATCATTCATCTCCCTACCAAGACCACGTCCACGATAATTGCTATCTATCATCACACCAGTGTTAGCGACATGAGAACCAAGTCCTGTTTTGTTTTCACAAATATATCTAGTTGCAACTGGCACTCCATCTAAGTAGCCAATATAAACCCTGGCATTATTTGCAAACCAAAGCTTGCGCGCTTCGTCTAAACTAATATCAGGTGGATAGGGATAGGTATCAGCGTCTTTGACAACCTCTTGAAAGATATGCCAAATAGAATCAAAATCTTCTAAACGAGCTTCTTTGATTTCTAACATAAATTAATTATATACCTCACATTGGATTGCTGCGTGCGCTACCTACCGCCGCCACCAGCGAGTGCAGAGACTATGCCACCAAGCCCGCCACCAGGACCGCCGCCGCCCATCATGCCGCCGCCAGGACCACCAGCCATCTGTGCCATTTTACTGACACCCTCTAAAACACTTGCCATTTTACCCTTGGATTTTTCTCCGGGTTCATGATCTGGAGCAGGAGCTCCGCCTCCTCCTAGTTTATTTTTTACCATTTGAAAACCTTTGTAACCAGTGAAACCTAAAACAGCCCACTTAACTAATTTCCACATTCCATGCAATAGTTTGTATCCAACAAAACCACCAATCGCTCCACCAGCCCAAGGCTTAGCAGCCTCTGGTAATTTATTTACGAACGGAATCCAATTGGCAATTCCAGCTGCGATTTTTTTGATTCCACCTGGTTCTTTAGCTGTCTTCACTTGGTTCATAAGCATATTTTTAAATGCAATAAGTACAACTTTTTTCTCACCACTTACATACTTAGCTTTATCTGCATCATTCAAACTATCTTGAATAAATTTATCAAAACTTTTAACTAAATCATCTTCGAAGAATTCAGTATGCCCATTCATAAGTTGTTGTGCAATTTGATCTGGTTGTAAATCAGTATGCGGGTTCACTTGTTTATAATATGGATAAAAAAAGTTTTTAATAATGTTAGAGAGCAAACGCTCACCGTAAGGTAAAGCTTGAAAGATACGAACTAAATCTCGAATCCTGTCAGTAACAGCCATATGCAATACTGCTCTTGCTTTTTGTTTTACAATCTGTGTACCAGTATCTGCAAGTACATTCGCTCCTTTACCAGCAACATCTATTCCAAAAGCACCAGCTTTTTTACCAACGTCAGCCAAAGTCGTTCCGATACCACGCCCATCTTGAGTAGTAGCATCAGCTGGTTGGGCAACAGGCTGATTAGCAGGAGCAGCGACACCTGTATTGATAGTTGGATTAGTAGCAGTTATATTTTGCATTGCTGGCCCTAGTTAAAAAACTATTCTAATGATCTATATCAGACACTTGTCATGACATATGTAATTCTACGCCTCCTTAATGCGTATTGTCAAGTTATTTGTAGAAAAGTGGGTGTTTTGACCTAATAATTACAGCTATCTTATCTATATTTTGATTATTTCAAAGGAAATAGCAGAATCAACTTTATAGTCTATACCAACATGGGCTCTGTTAACCTAGGCTTAATTTTACTATGTGAACATGACTCTAGAAAGGGGTGCTCTAAAGCATTAATGGCAGATCCAAGAATAAGAAGAAATAATACAGAAGGTGGTGCGTCTAGTCGGGCCAATAGTTCATCTGTAAACCGTTTACTTAGCTCATTAAGTAATAGAAGCACCGTAACTCAGAATAGAGCAGCGACTCAACTTGGCAATCTTGGCAATCGTAGTGGAACACAGAGATCAGATTCAGAACTAAATTCACAAACTTATTCTTCAAACACAGATTCTCGTAATGATATCTCAGACAACCGTACCCTCGTGACTAGAGCTGGTATGAGATCTGGGTTTCGCACAAACACAAATCAACAAGGCAAAAGTTTATCACGTGACAGTATTGTCAACATGCTAATTGATACGAATAGAGATAATCAAATATCTCTTGAAGAGATTTTACTTTATGTCATCAAGTTAAAATCAAAAGGACAAGCAATCCCCAATAGCCTACGTAGTGTTCATCCGAAATTCAATGATGTTGTAATGTCATTAGAATTACTTGATACAAGTGGCAATCTTGATATTGAAGACGGTGAAGCAATTACAGGCTTACTTAAAAATAGAGCTGAATTACTTGGCAGTAACGTAGATCCAATGATAGCCAACTTTGTACTTGAATATCTCAATGAAAATTCAGAACAAATCAAGACTGCTGTAGAATTAATTGATACTAATCCAGATGGAGAAGTTTCTAACCTAGAAGTACTTAGTACTTTACTCGCTTCACGCAGAGGAGAAGTTGATCTAACTGATCCTTATATAGACATGGTTTTAAGAACCAATGACAAATTTGACGAATTATTAGCCATCTTCGCTTCCATGTCAATAGATTTTGATGGCACTATTACAGATGCTCAAGCCTTTGATATTCTACTGGCACTGAGAGCCACGACAACTAGTGGGGCCGTATTAGAGCAAGCTCTTTTCCTTGGCACTAACGACAATCTCGCTGCGCTCGAACAATCAGTTGCATTATTTGATAATGAACAAGATGGAGTTATTTCAGAGGAAGAATTCATCAGCATAATAATGGACATGCGTGCAGGTAATATCGTAGAGAGTGAACACCAACTAGCCGTAGACATCCTTAAAAGCAGAGAACCATATTTGAGTCTATTTCAAGTAATAGAAGCAATCGACAGTATTGAAGATGGTTCTATCACTGATGACGAGGTGATTGACTTTAGTCTGGCTAGTTTAAGGGGCGATATTGTTCTTGACGCTAGTTTGGTAGAACAAATAATTAACAGTAACAGCAGCGTTGCTTTAATTCGAGAATTAATTGGACGAGTAGATACAGAAACAACAAACCGGGGAGAAATCACTAACCAAGAGTTCTTAACAGCAATCACTGAACTATTAACAGATAGTTCAATTGGCGCCAACAGCAAAGCACTAATCCAAAAAATAATTGCCAAGAACCCCAATAGTGCTGAGATACTTGCTGTCCTCAATTTCATTGACAAGAACAAAAATAATATCATTGGCACTGATGAAGTTATTAAAGGAATCCTTGCAGATTACAGAGATGAAACTACTGGTCTAGATGCTGATATTTATAATATGGCACTTGAGCTCAATAACCAAAAAACCGAGATTAATGAATTAATAGATAAAATCAATCCAGCCAAGGATGGTAATCCTAGCCTAGATGAGATGTTTACATTCGTCTTGGATTTTAAGAATGCTGCGCTTAGTTACGACGAAACCCTTGTACGTGCAGTGATAGAAGCATTCCCTGATGCAACTACAATACTGGAGACCTATGAATTAATGAACCCTCTTGGTGGCGACATTGACCTTCGAGAATACACCGCTGCTCTGATGAAAATCAATCGTGGTGAAGTAACAAACCCTGGACCAGAGATCATGGCAAAATTTACTGAGCTTGTTGAAAACGCAGATCTAGTCAATGAAGCAATTACAACTCTTGATACTGTAGTTGTTGATGGCTTGGTATCAACCGAAGAATTCCTACTTAATTTCAATCAATTATTCCTTAGAGCTGACTCGTCAGTAGACACGACCAAACTCAATATCTTCCTCACTGTTGCAGACTTGATTTACGCTGATTCAGCAGCCTTGAGCCGATTCATTGATGACGTAGATACCGAGATAATAGATGGGCTAATCTCTGACAAGGAAGTGATTAATGCTTTCTTCAATCTCAACAATGAATCAATCACCGATCCAGGAGCCGACATCGTGAATGTAGTTCTTTCACAAAACCCAAACAAAACAACTCTTGCAAGCTTGGTTCAAGCAATAGATGCTGACCAAGATGGTGAAATCAGCAATTTGGAATTAACCACAAACATACTTAAATTCAGAAGGAATGAATTTACTGAAGACCCAGCACTAATACAGTATATTTTAAACAAAAATCCAAAATTCAATGAGATCAATAATCTTATTACTGCATTTGACAGAGACGCTGACGGTGCTGTTGAAGACATTGAATTATTTGCTGAATTGTTTGCCAACAGAACTTCTGCATATCCTGAATTGAGTCAAGCTGAATCAGATGAAATTATTACCGAACTCAAGAAAACCAATCCAAACAGCGCAGCAATTACAAACCTAGTTAATAGCCTTGATCCAAATGAATCAGGCAATGTAGATTATGACGAATTAGTTGCAGTATTTTTATCGATCAATGCAGGTAGTCAAGCCGACTTTAGTGATGAACTCAAGGCAGCAATCCCTGGCATCGCAGATGGAATAGCAGCAGATCAATTAATTGATCTAGTAGATTCAGAAACAAGAGATGGTCAAATTTCTGATATCGAGATAGCTAAATTAATCTTGGCTGATAGAGCAGTTGGTACATTAGCTAGCTATGATGCACGATTAGTTGATGCGATTTTTGCAAGCAATGGCAATAAAACAAGAATCGAAGCAATAATTGCTGAATTAGATTCAAGCGGCAATGGTGACATAGAAAGAGCAGAAGTTATTTCAGCAATTCTAGATCAAAGACTTGATTCAAGTACTTTTGGTGCTGACTTTCCTTTAGTGTTGGCAATACTTCAAAATCAAAATCCAGAATTTAGTCAAATCCAAAGCATCATTGACACTATTGATACAGATACCATTGGCGTAATTTCAAATCAAGAACTAATGAATACTCTAGTTAAGATAGCTCAAAACACTCTCACTGGAACTGATGCAGAGATTGCAAATGATATTATCGCTAAGAATACAGAAAAATCAGCAATGCAAACTGCTCTAATTAATTCAGGAATAGATTTAAACTCCAGTACTTTAACAGTAGAACTCTTTAGTCTCTGGGTCGAGATTCAACAAGGAACTAAGACTTTTGCATACTTTGATGAATTATTAGCCGCGCTGGGCATGACTAGTGATTTTGGAGCTTTAACTGATCAATTTGAAGAAATAGATACTAGTGGTGATAGTATAATCTCCAAAGCTGAATACGGTCAGTTAATGCTGGATATAATAACTGGCGCCAAAGTTCAAGCTGATTACCAACTACTTATAGACATTCTTGCAAGCGACCCTAACTTGGCAGGAATTAAAAACATAGTAGACAGTTTTAATCAGGATGGTGACACTGAGATAAGTGATCAAAATATTTTAGAAGGTCTACTGGCAATCAGAAGAAGTGGTGAACTAGGTTTAATGGGTGAAGATTTTATTACAACGATATTAGCTACCAACCCTGACTCAGCAACCATAATCAAAATATTGAATCTTACTGATCCAAGTCAAACAGGAAATTTCGATCCAAGACATCTATCAAATGTATTTAGTACAATCGTTTTAAACAAAAATAGTACATGGTACGATCCGGCTTACGATTTTAATAATGATGGTCTTATTACCAATAACGAACATGCCAACTTTATTAATTTCTATGAACAGATAGTAGGTGATGAAGTATTCATAGTATCTCATATCGCCTAATAATTCACTGATAAATGCAAAGTCTCAACCCTTATCTAATCACAAAGTTATTAATTGTTTGGCTTTAACCAAGTCTTAATCAAGATTTGTTAAATATCATTAGTTAACTTAGAGGATCAATATTTAATCTACCTAAATTTTACTTAATCCTTAAGCTACACATAACCTCGACTGCCGATAGATTGCACTAAGCTATATTTAGCTCTATTTTCATATGAAAAGATTCCTCACTAAAATATTGATCATATCAATCACTCTATCAGGGTTAAATTCATTGCCTAGTAATGTTGCAGCAACCTCGCCCCCAATTCCAACCCTTGAGGGCTATCCAAATGGCGACAGAACTATCAATATTAAAACTGCAGCCACTGTTAGCTATGAGCAAGGTGCAGAAGAAATTGCGACCTGGGCTTATGGTTTTGACGTGAACTATACAAACAATGGTTCTAGGTACCCCAAAGTTGCAATCAATTTTACTAACCCACTAGACTTGTCAACTTATGATGGATTTACTTTCCAGGTAAAAAACTTTTCAAATACTAAAGCATATTTTTGTATCAGCATTGAATCAACAGGTAAATTAATTCAAGACTGCATAGACCTTAAAACTAACGAAATGAACAAATTTGCTTTCCCTCTAAGAATGCTTGAGCATAATATACTTGGCAAACCATTTGTAGAAATTTACAACGGTCAAGTCCTTAATAATTACTACACTACATTGGTTCCAAGCAAAACAAGCATTGACATTAACTCAATTAAAAAGATCTCCTTCTTTATAGACCTTGGTGGAGATCCTAGTGCAAGATCAAACGAAGAATATCATATTCAAGTCACTACACTCAAAAAAGGCTCTGAACGTATTTATACAGCAACTAATCCTATTGTCGATGATTATGGACAATACGAAGGTATGTTTACTCGTCCAATACAAAACAATGGTGATTTTATTCAAAAAATTATCTCGGATCTAAACTACACTAGAAGTCTTACTAAAGCCAGTGATAGAGATGTGTACGGCGGCTTGATTTGTCAACCCAATGAACTCTGCCCGGAATTCGACGATAACAACACAATAAATAATGGACATTTCACTATCGCAACTATCGCAAAAGATGGAATTGATAGATTTTGGTTTAAAACCCCTCTAGGCAATCCCTTCTTTTCACTTGGAGTAAATGAAATTGACAACGATGGTCATTCGAAAACACTTATCGAAAGAAAAAAGAATGGTCAACAAATTGAAGGTATATTTGGACCAAATACATTGGCGCAACTGAGTCCAACACCACCAGTTAAAAAACAAGAACATATTAATTTCTATCAAAAAAATACCAATTTATACGCGCAGCTAGCAAGCACAAACAACGGAACTGATTTGAGGTGGTGGCCGCAAAGAGCTCTCAAACGATTAAACGGTTGGGGTTTTAATACTATCGGAGCTTTTTCAAAACGAGAGCTCATTTCCGACAACATCACTCTAAAGCAAGACAGGTTACCGTATACAACTACTTCTCCTTTACTAAGAACTTTCCCTCGACCTAAAAACGGAGAGTTCAGTCTAGTTTTACCTGGGACTACTGAAGATTTCATAAGAGTTTTCTATACAGGGACTTCAATTAGTATTCCCTTTCCTGATATTTTCAATGGTGACTATGCAGACTATGTAAACAATAAATTTTTCGAAGGTGCTGAGATGAACGGTGCAAATGCAGACCCATATTGTATTGGTCTTTTTGTAGACAATGAAATCCAGTGGTCAGGCGGAGGCGACGAATACTTACGTAGATTACCGCGTGCCATTCTTAAATCAATCAATAATTTCAGCAAGGAAGATGCAATTGAATACTTAGCTGGAAAATATAACAATAATGTAGCAGCGTTAAACACTGCATGGTTTGGTACACCAACTGGAGCTTTCACAGGAAACGGTATTAGAGCTTTAGTCGACGTATCATTAGACATAAATGATGGACAGTTGAACAACACTGTAAATCAAGATCTTGATGAGATCCTAGAAAGATACGCTGAGAAATATTACACTGTCGTTGAAAATGCCTTTAGAACCAAACTTCCAAATAAATTATATTTAGGTAGTCGATTTAACTCAATTGCAGAACCAGCAGTAGTAGCAGCTTCAAGGCATGTTGATGTTTTAAGTTTTAATGTATACAGAGAAGCAGAATATATAGAAGAGAGAGGTTTTGATAAGCTCTGGCAAGCAATCCAAGCAAGAGGAGAAGCCAAACCTATGATGATAGGAGAATTTGCTTTTGGCGCGCGTAACTTAGGTCATTTCCGCGGAGGTGTTGTTAGCGTAGCTACTCAAACACATAGAGCTCAAGCTTATGCTGAATATATGGACAATATCAAAGCTAGACCATACTTTGTAGGAGCCCATTGGTACCGTTATAATGACATGCCAATCACTGGTAGAACTGGTGATTACGAAAACTATAATATGGGTTTCGTTAATATTTTTGATCTTCCTTATCTTGGTTTTGTAGATGGAGTTAAAGAATATAATCATAATTTTTATAGAAGTTTTATTAGCATAAAGCCGAATCCTCCAGAGACTCCACCTCCACCTACAGCTCCAGCGCCAGCTCCAGCTCCAGCTCCAGCACCAGCACCAGCTCCAGCTCCAGCTCCAGCTCCAGCTCCAGCACCAGCTCCAGCTCCAGCAGCTCCAAGCTTCAAGCTTCAAGCTGCAAGCTTCAAGCTTCAAGCTCCAAGCTCCAAGCTCCAAGCTTCAAGCTTCAAGCTTCAAGCTCCAAGCTCCAAGCTCCAAGCTTCAAGCTTCAAGCTTCAAGCTGCAAGCTTCATTCAAGCTTCAAGCTTCAAGTTTCAAGCTCCAAGCTTCAATGCATAACCAAAGTCCAACAACCTA
>JAQCFG010000068.1 GCA_027618255.1 Cyanobacteriota bacterium | reverse complement strand
ATCTAGTCAAAAGACAAAATAGTGTCATACTCGATTTTGTCTTTTGACTAGATACGACCCCGGTTTTTAGAAATACCCCCCGCTCCATAGTTTTTTCAAAAAGCCTTCTACTGGCACCAAATTGATTTCTATATCATTATCAAATTGGAGTTTTCTTGCTCTTGCGCAATTACAAACCACAATTGCTTCTGTATTAGGGTTCTCTTCTTTAAAAGCCCTTAAGCTCCTTAAGTCTGTTTTATCAATATTGGATGAGATTTTTACTTCGATGGCAAATTTGGGTTTGTTTAAATTCGTGATCACAAAATCTACTTCCAGGTCTGATTTAGTTCTCCAAAATCTGATATCAAAATCTAACTCATTGAGGGAGCGGTAAGCTTGCAATTCCATAAAAATATAATTCTCAAGTGCCTTGCCTGCATCTTTACCTTTAAGTTGAGTAATATCAAAGTGCGCAATATGATTAGCAAGACCGACGTCAAATAAATAAAACTTAGGGCTGGAGCTAATGCTATCTCTACCTTGCTTGGGAGAGTAAGGATAAACATAGCTACCAATTAAGGTATCAATCAAAATTTGGTAATATTCTTTAACGGTTTTAGAATCTACACCACAGTCACGAGCAATATTTGAATAGTTGGTCAGCTCAGTATTAGAAAATGCAAGCGAATCTAAAAAATTGGCAAAAGCAGGTAGATTCCGAACTAAGCCTTCATCCTTAATTTCCTCCTTAAGGTAAGTCTGTAGATATGCTTTGAGAATTCTTTTTGGATTTTTTTCTTGGTAATGTTCTGGCAAGAGACCATGTTTGAATATTTTAATCAGATCAAATTCAGGAAGTTCAGGATAGACCAAAGGGAAAAACTCAAAACGTAATGCTCTGCCACCAAGCATATTGGCGCTAGTCTTTTTTAATTTGCGTGCACTGGAGCCGCAGAGTATAAAATAAGCGTTAGTGTTCTCGATTAACCAATGAACTTCATCAAGTAGCATTGGTATTTTTTGTATTTCATCAATTATGATGGGATACTTTGTCTGCTCTTTGCTAAGTGACAGTACTTCTTCTCGTAATATAGAAGGTTGTTTGATTAAATCCAAATATAAATCTGTTTTTAAAAGGTCATAAAAAATAGATTTGGGAAAATGTTTCTTAAGGTAGGTAGTTTTCCCTGTCTTTCTTGGCCCAAAAAGAAAAGCAGATCTTCCTTTAATTAGCTTTAATTGGATTTTACGTTTAATATCCATCTCTCTATTATACCAAACTATTTCGGAGTTCGTTACTGAATAAGTTAACTATTTCGGAATAGATTCCGAAATATACCCAGGAGGGGTATATCAACCAAGCTCTTGAGAGCGTTTTTTGGCAGCAGCAATAGCCCTAAACAAAATTGGGCTGGATGACAAGCTCCTAGGGACTTTTAGTCCAATGGCATCAAACATCGCTTGAACAGTTGTGATATTTTGCTCACTCGGTGGGCTTGCCTCCTCTTTCAAGGTTAGCTACAGTTGCTGAGTGTTAATTGATCTTGCTTTTACCCAAATTGCGGATTAAGTTTACTACATCATCAACGCTGATACCCTTGAGCGAGCCACCCTCATGTATCGCTTGTAGTTGTTGTAGTATTGTTCCAAAGCCATTTGCTGTGGCTTGTGCTAGAAGTTCTGCTTTTGTTAGCCATTCTCCGTTAGTTGGTGATATGACTAATTCAACGGAGTTTTGGGAATCTACGATGGATAGTTCATCTGCGCAAATATATAGTGTTGTGGGATTGTTTGTTGTTGAGGTAGCTGTAATACATTCAATTAGTCCTTGATTTGCTGGATCACCATCTATTGTTGGGCCACTTTTGTCATCTGGCCATTCGGCTGGTCTATAGATTGCTTCTAGTATTGCTCTTTGTTTGTGTTTCTCTGGTATTTTTGCTGATTCTAGTGTCTGTTGTATTGCAGTTTTTAGCCTTTCTTGGCTTTCTTTCCATGTCTTTTGAGTTTGTGCATTGTATTGATTAATAATTTGTTGATCAACAGTTGCAGGATTTGTTCTATCTCTAATCTGATCAGCTGTTACTGGCTCAGGTTTTGGAACTTTGAGTTTGCTGAGTTTTGAGACTGCTGTTTTGTAAAAATTTGCGTTTCTTTCTTCTATTTGGAATATTTCTGCGAGTTCGTCTAGACTAAGCCCAATAGTTTTTTGTAGCATCCGATAAAAGTTATCCAAATTAGGTCTTGGATCAGAATTATAATTGTTTAGGATTTTATCGTGTTTATATTGTGCAAGGAATTCTTGTTTACTGATGGTTGCTTTAATAATCTCTCTGGTTTCGCCTACAGTTAGATTGATGAATTTGAAGATTGATCGTAGCTTGATATTATTGAAAGAATCTGGGTTCTCTCTTTGCAAGTGTTGGATGAATGCGCGGAACAGATCGCTGTCTCTACCATTAAGTAAAGCTTGAGCTGTACTTTTAAGAGTTGTGGGATGAGTTTGATTTGAGGTGATCAGATATTCTGCAACTAGGTTGGCTCTTTGTTCTGCTGATGTACCAAGCATTTGGCTCCATTCATTATTAGTTTCTTTTATTTGCTTATTATTGATGAAGGCAAGGAGAGCAGCGGCAACAAGATCTGCTTGACCGTTATCAATTGTGATAGCTTCTGGATATATGCTTATTGCAAGTTTGTTGTCGGCTTTAATAAATTTGCTGAAGTTTGCAAATAAGGTTGCTGGAGTTTTTTTACTAGCGGATCTTAGGCACCTACCATAACCAAGACAGACAGCTATGGTTTTTTCTATATTGCTTACCGACTTGCGAGTATCAAGATCATCTTTGATTAATTTATCGTAGAGGAATTTATTGATGACTCTGGCTCTTCTTGTTAGCTTCGCTTCAGGATCTGCATTTCGTGTTGGTGGTGGAACACCAGCAACTCTTGCTCTGTCAATAGCTTCAAGCCATCTGCTATCAGCGTTTTCTGAGAGACTTGCAAGATTCTTGCTGATTACTGGTAAGAGCTTAGATTCAGTATCAATCAGCTCTTCAAGTCTGGTGTCATTCGGGAATAGCTCTATGAGGCTCATTGGACTGAGAGCTGGTTGGTAATCAAGATCTAAATAGCTTATAAACTCATTTAAGACTTGTCTTTGCTGTGGTGTTCTACCTTTCTTGTTACCAAGAATACCACCCATCAGCACAGAACAAGTCTCTTGAAGTTCTGTGTATGTATTAAAACAAGCTAGTCGACGGTTTTGATCTAAAAATCCAGCTATCATTTGAGCTCTTTGACTAATGTCAGCTTTGAATCCAGGTGGAGTCAGCTTGGGTTTTAAGGGCTCAAGTAATTCAAGCCAGGGATCATTCTTTACTACTCCATTATTCTCTATAAGGTAATCAACAACATCGCTGATTCCCTCTAAGTCCTTAGTGATATCTGCTAGTTTGATTAATCTAGGATAGTCTCTTTTAAGTAATATAGGTCTAATATAAAGTCCTTGATTTTCGCTTAGGTCTTTGAGAAAGCGAATAAAGACAGAGTTATTAGTTACTTGTTTTGGTTTGAGACAAGCTGTTATGATTGCAGTTAAGTCATCTATGCTATTTGCTGCTTGCTTGTGAAGGTCTTGATTGTTATAAATAAATCTAGCAATGGTTTCTGCTCTTAATTTAGCTTTGTCCGTTTCCGGAGAACTTGCTTCCAGTAAATCAGTCCAAGGTTTATCTTCTAGGGTATCAAGATTGTTTTCTGCCATCGTATCACTCACTAAAGAGATGAGATTGGCTTCCGTTTTGAAATCATCTTCAAGGCTGTTAATGCCAGGATATATTTTTGCTGCTGCTGTAAGGTTGAGTCCTTGATGCTGCGTTTTGAGGTATTGGAAAAAAGCTTGTCTCAATTTTGTAGCTGCTGCGGTGCTGTCATCGAGACTATCACTCGCTCCCAGCAAGACTTCAACATGGTTTTGAAGAGTCTCTGGACTTTGATAGGCTCTGGTTCTATAACCTTGGTTATAGAGAAAGTCGGTTACTAAACGTTCTTGGTTTGAACTTTGCTTAAGATCAAATGGGTTTAAGCCTTGCGGTTTGATTTTGTTAATAACATCAAGCCATGCTTGATTTCCTTGAATCTTTTCATGATTGATAAGGTAAGCAGTATTGTCAAAAGCTTGTTGAGGACCGGTAATCGAATTGCGGAAATGAACTCTATTAGGGAAGCAGTCTTGTCTTGCAACTGTTACCGGCAAAATATGTTGTGATTCTCGCTGGGCAAATTTGTAAAAGTCATTGAAAATATCATCTGCTGGTTTTTTGAGTCCACGAAAATTATCGTTTAATCCAAGTATGATATCAACATATCTTAGAGTGATAGTTGGATCAATTAAAATATCACTGTTGTGTCCTGCTTGATTAAGTTGCAGTAAGTATTTTGCAATAAGCTGCTGGTAGTTTTCTATGCCTGTAATACTTGGATAATTTTCTCTATTTAGGATAGTTAACCAAGTTGCTTTCATTTCAGCGTCTTTGTTAGCAAGGTGTTCATTCAGTATATGATGCAGTCTCAAGCTTGCTTCTGTTTGATTAATGATTCCGGCATATTGCGGGAAGCGTTGAATTATTTCTGTAAATTCATTTTCGCCAAATTCTTTGCGTAGTGAACGTATGACTTCATAGGCTCTTGGGTGACTTCTGAGTTTGCCCTCAAGCATGTCTATAACTTCATTAGTACTTGGTAGTGTCTCTGATCCAATTGTTGTAGCGCCATCGAGATATGATTCTGCTAAAATATCAAGACCTTCTTTTACTGTTGTAAAACCAAGTGATTCAACAATTTGTCTATGTAAAAATTCTTTCCATTCTTTGGCGCCGGTAAAGAGAGCACTTTGTCCGATGCCATCTTTATCCCCGTCATAGGTGCCTCGTGCTTTGGCTGCTTCAGTGCTGCCACCACCATTGCGGTTGTCTGATACTGCTATTCTTCTAAGTTCAATATCATGCTTTTCACCATGGTTTTTTTCTATACCTTTAACAACTTCTTTTACTGTTATAGGATTGTCTATCTTTAAGCTTTTTTGTGTTAGCCATACCAGTTTGGTAATGTCATCATTGGCTTGTGGGTAAGATCTGTTTTGGCATAGTACTGGAGCTAAATATTTCTCTGCTGAATCACTGTTGATGATGGGGTCACAAGCTAATATCATACAGTCAGCTGGTATCTCTAGTCCATCAAGAGAATCGCAATGTATTAGCACCTCGTAGCCATTCTTTTGACCAAAATCTCGTAGTAGTTCCAATCTATCTTGGGCATAATGACAATTATTTTCTCCTGTTTTGGTAGTGGCGTTGGTGAATACATTAAGTTCAGCTGTGTTACCAGCTGCTTTTGCTCCTGCTAGTTCATATTGTGCAGCTATAGTTTCTTGATCTGTAGTTTTTTTGACACCTAGGCTATGTGTTCTTGCAACTTTGACGCCGCTAGCTCTGAATTTGTTATAAAGTTTGAGTGCAAGCTTTCTTGTCTGAGCTTTGACAAAAATCCGTTTAGGTTTTCTATTATTCAATCTCTCGAATTCTGCTACTAGTGTTTCATAGCCATCATAGATCTCATTAACAGTTCTTCCTATTCTAGTTGGGCTGAGTAGGTCTTTACTGAAACTAACAGTTTGAATAGTGTTGCTTGGCTTTGCATCTGGCTCATCATCTAGTTTAGTGGCTTTTCTCTTGGTAGGTTTTGCGATGGCTTGTTGTTGTTTTTTGCCTTCAGCAGTTGCTTCGCCAATCTTGGTCTCATATGGAATTGTTTCTAGATCAGGTATAAGAGCTGCGTCTTTAAACTCTTGAGGGCTATTAGCGTATAAGTAACAAGGAAACCATGACTTAAGGCTAAGTGAGTCACCATTGGCACCTCGTTCATGGTCGCAATGTGCTGTTGCTAGTATTTGCGCTGGCTCGCTTGGGTCATGTTTGATATTGTCTCTCAAAAAATGGAAGGTGTCTTGCGATTCCTTTGCTAAATATTCTTGGGTGGCATCAAAGTATAGATATTTGACTTTTGCTAGATCAGCGTTTTGGCCAAATTCTTTTAGTAAGGTTGCAACACTCGCTTTAGCAGCTGTTTTTTTCTTGGCAGTTTTTTTTGTACTCTCTTGCCCATTAGCAGTTTCTTCGGTAACTGTGGGGACGCTACGACTAGATCCTTTGAGCGCAGCTGAGCCAGTAAGAGTTTTACCGGCAACAAACATGATTCGAGGTTCATGATTTTTGGCTTGATCATGCAAATTATTTGCATCGAGTATTTCCATGTGTGAGTAGAGAGTCTTCCTTGTTTCAGGAGCGGCAAGTAATAGCATTCTTGTTGCTTTGAGCTGGCAATCAACGTGATTGCTGCCGACAATTAATATATTGGATTTGCTGCCTGATTCTTTCTCGTATTCATTTTCAAAATCAGCTAGAGCTTTACTAAGTAAAATATCATCGGCATGCGGACCTTTGGGCACTTGAATACAAACACTCTGTCTACCAAGCTCTTCACCATTTGTCCCTTTGTCCTGGCGTCTTGGTTTTGCAAACACTGCTTGCGCGTCTGCTGCTTGTTTATCAAGCATTGGAGCTAATTGAATTTTGGCTCTTGGATTAAAGACAAGGGCTTCGTCAATATTAGGTTTGCGTTCATTGGTGTCGAGTAATTTTGCAACTTGAAATTTATTTGTTAGTAATCTAGCTTTGTATGGATGCAGAACTTGTCCATCTTTGTAGGCTTGGATGCTTGCGCTTTGAATTGTTTCCTTTGGCTGTATTAATTGAAGTTTTAGTCTTTGCTTAAAATTATGCAAGGGCGCAAATCCCCGAGGGCGATCAATTTGCCCGCTTGTATTTGGCCATGAATTAGAATTAATATCTGCCATTTATTCTTGTTAATACCTATAGAATAGATATCACAGATAATAATAGCAAGCTTCGGTATTAACAGATTGTTTAAAAACTATTCAGAAGCAAGGATTTTTGATCAAAATATACCCCATGGGGGTATATCAACCAAGCTCTTGAGAGCGTTTTTCGGCTGCAGCAATAGCTCTAAACACAGTTTCTTTGAAACCATTTTTTTCAAGACTCTCAAGACCAGCAGCAGTAGTGCCATTGGGGCTAGTTACTTGAGCGCGCAATTCGCCAGGAGTTTTGTCGGATGCTTTAGCAAGTGATGCGGCACCATAAACAGTTTGCAAGGCAAGTGCTTTAGCGGCTTCTGGATTAAGTCCTAATTTGATTGCAGCTTCTGCCATTGCTTCTATCATCAAAAATACATAGGCTGGTCCAGAACCAGAAAGTCCGGTGACCACATCAATATCTTTTTCTTCAACTACTACAGCTAGTCCAATAGCATCAAACATAGTTTGAACAGTTGCTATGTTTTGCTTTGAGCAATTAGCGCTAGCCGCTAGTGCTGAAGCGCCTTTGAGTATTTGCGCCGGAGTATTTGGCATTACTCTAATGATAGGATTTTGCGGGAAGCGTTCTTGATATTTAGATATTTTAGTTCCAGCAAGAATAGAAATCAACAGTACCGAAGAATCAATCTCTGGAATATCAGCTAGTACTTGATCTATGTTTTGTGGTTTGACTGCAAAGAGCAAGCTAGAACCTGGTTCTAGCCCAGAGATCAACTCATCAAAACTTTCTGCAAAAGCATAACCATATTGCCTTTCTAAACCCTCAAGTAAATCCAAGCGCAAGTCAAAGAACTTAATCTCACCAGCTTTGTAGAGCTTAGCTTCCACCAAACCCTTGGCAATTGCTTGTCCCATTGCTCCAGCGCCTATCATCGCTAGTTTAGGCATTTAAGCTACAGCGCCTTCTTTTATAGCGATAACTGCGTTTCCAGCTTTAGCGTTTGCATAGTTCTTCGCTACAGCATCCCAGTTAACTAGCTTGAAGAAAGTCTCCATCCATTGTGGACGCAGGTTTTGATGCTCTAAGTAGTAGGCATGCTCCCACACATCCATAGTAAGGATTGGTTTGCGATCTGAGTTCATCAAGCAGTTGTCTTGGTTTGCTGTTTTAGTTACAGTGAGCTTGCCTGATGGATCAGACTCAAGCCAAGCCCAACCACTACCAAATTGAGTAGCTCCAGCATTGACGAATTGAGTTTTGAATTCTGCAAAACTACCGAAGCTTGCGTTGATTGCGTCAGCTAGTACACCAGTCGGCTCGCCGCCAGCATTAGGAGCCATGACTTGCCAAAATAATGTGTGGTTGTAATGTCCGCCACCATTGTTGATGACAGCTTGTCTTTTGGCTTCAGGGATATCTTTGATATTAGAAAGCAATTCTTCAATTGGCGTATTTTCTTTGCCAGTACCTTCAAGTGCTTTGTTTAAGTTAGTAACATATGCATTGTGGTGTTTTGAGTAATGAAACTCAAGAGTGGATTTAAGATAGTTTGGTTCTAGAGCATTCATAGCCCATGGTAATTCAGGTAAAGTGTGTGTCATTGTGTTCTCCTTGTTGACTTATTCTAGCAAAACTACTGAGTATCAAAATAATTAAAATAGGGCTTGACAAGCATAAGATTCGTATGATATTATCTTCTCCATGATTAATCTCAATTATATTCGTAACTCAGATACAGCTCAAGCATTTGCTGAATCGCAGCCTGGAGTTTATCAACAATCTCTTGAGAGATTATCAAGCCCAAAATGGACCCTCCATGATGCTCATGAAACTACAGCAAGAGAAGCAGCAAAGTATCTAGCAGACAAACCAAATGTTGATGCAGATATAGCTCAAGCATTTGCTGAATTGCAGCCTAGAGTTTATCAACAATCTCTTGAGAGATTATCAAGCCCAAAATGGACCCTCCATGATGCTCATGAAACTA
>JAQCFG010000067.1 GCA_027618255.1 Cyanobacteriota bacterium | reverse complement strand
CTTGCAAGAGCAGTAGATACAAGCGGCGATGCAGATTCAAACGCAACAATAATTTCAAACAATAATCAAGGACGCTTGGCAAGTGCTGATCCAACGGGTGTTGCAAGAGTAGTAGATACAAGCGGCGATGCAGATTCAAACGCCACGATAATTTCAAACAATAATCAAGGACGCTTGGCAAGTGCTGAGGCAACTGGCTTGCCAAGAGACATTCCAGCTGCGCCATATCTATATGACGCGGTAGAGGAAACTGTTGTAGAGCAAGAAGATCCTTCTTCTGAGCAAGTAGCAAGTCTTGATTCAGATATTGTTGTAGAAAATGCGATTTCTGAACTTGAAAGCAATATTGCTCAAATTGAAGAGCTGGTTGGTGAAGACTTGGCTGAAGAAATTATTGCTGAACTTATTAAAGAAACTAAGTCTGAACTCATTGAGGAAGAAGTTCCAATAGTAGTTAATACAGTAGAAGAAGAAACGAGTTTTAGTTTTGGTGAAGATACTGAGGCGACAGGAATTAACGCAATTGCAATTGGAACTTCAGTGCGTGCTAGTGGTGAGAGATCATTTGCCCAAGGTTTTGAAACTGAGGCTAGTGGTAGATTTGCAAGTGCAAGAGGATTTAAGTCAAAAGCAGCTGGAAGAGCGTCGCTTGCTTCTGGCTTTAGAGCACTTGCTCAAGGTGATACAGCCCAAGCTTTGGGTTATGGAACTATAGCCCAGGCTGATTATTCAAGCGCTTTAGGTTATAGATCCAAGTCTGCTGGTATTGCAGCTGTAGCAATTGGTAGTGGCTCAGAAGCTGATGCAGATAGTTCAATCGCAATTGGTACTAGGGCAATTACTCAAACAAGTGCCAGCAACTCTGTTGCGATTGGCAATTTTGTAGAAGCATCAGGTCAGAGAGCCTTTGTTATTGGTTCAGGTCAAAATGATGAGGCTAGGTTGAATAACTCTATCTCTGACAGTCTTGCAATCGGTTTTAATAGCGATCAAGCAACTTTGTTTGTGGGTCCAAGTGAGGGACTAGGCACTAGTGGCAATATTGCAATTGGTCACAGTGAACCCAAAGCTAAATTAGATGTTGCAGGTGACGCTTTGATTTCAGGTAGTTTGTCAGCCAGGGTTCTAAGACTTGCTGAACTTACTACAGGTAAATTACTTACGACAAATGAACAAGGCGAGATTGTTACAATTGATACTGATGATTTAGACTTACTCAAACTTGATGACACTAATAGTTTGAATTTAAATCAAGATGCTCAGATCTCAAGTAATAGTTCTTTAACTTTGAATAGTGAGAAGGTAAATATCACTGGACTTTTAAGTTTGTCTCCATTAGAAAAGGCACCTCTTGATCCTAGAGCAGGAGATCTTTATTATGATAAAACCGGAGCGCTGTGTATATATCTTGAGGTGGCTGATGCTTTTGAAAATTCTTATTGGGACAAAATTACTGGGCTTGAAGAAGCTTATTGTAATGATGATCAGGATCTCTAGTGGACGGCTTCAATAAATCAGTCAATAAGCCTAGTCCAGATGGTCTAGCTCCATATTGACGAAGCTTCAATTTTAGTTATAAAAGCCAAAATATCGGGCTTAATTTTAATAAGGACTTAACCAGGCTCAGGCTTGGTCTTGTTATTCAATAGGAGAAAATCCCATGAACGAAAAAAGAGAAAAACAAATTCCTTGCATAGTTGGCGTTGGAGTAATCACGTCTAAAAAAGATATGATGAGACTGCTTCGCGGTTTTGATCATGTTAAATATACTGATGTCATTGATGACAAGGTTCAAAGTGAAGAAGAAGCCTATGTGGTTGAAGTTTTTAGTTCCGAAACAGAAAGTACGGTTGTTTTTAATAGAAGAATGCACATCAACGTAGAAAACTTTGAGTACTTGCGTTTATTGAATAATTTACCAGGTACTATTGAGTTGATTGAAGGTCATCGCACTTTGAGAATAGAAGCTGTTAATGATCCTTTCTCAAACAAAGATATTTTAATGAGCGAGTCTATTGAAAATAGAGCCAATATTGAGGGTCTGTATGAAGAGGAAGACATTATTTTTGATGATGACTTCTAAGAGGTCCTGATGGCAGAGAGAGTAGTTTTCAATCCTGCACGAATCGGTAAAATACTTAGCGGAATCGCGAGTAATCAATCGAATATGCTTGCAGCTTTTGCAATCATAATTCTGGGCATGCTTTTGGTACCACTGCCTAATTTCATTCTTGATTTGGCTTTTGTAATCAACTTTGCTTTTTCTCTAGGAATTTTATTGGTGACGATGTATGTCAGGAAATCTCTTGACTTTAGTACTTTCCCGACTATTTTACTATTTGTAACTTTGCTCAGGCTGGCACTTGAAATTAGTGCAACACGATCTATCTTATTAAACGGTTATGCAGGCAACGTGATTCATTCTGTTGGTTCATTTGTTGTTGGTGGCAATTTTGTTGTTGGTATTATAATCTTCTTGATTTTATTCGTGATTAACTTCATTGTGGTTACTCAAGGTGCTGGTAGAGTATCAGAAGTTGCTGCTAGATTTGCTTTAGATAGTATGCCTGGTAAACAACTTGCAGTAGATGCTGATCTTAATGCCGGAATTATTGATGAAAACGAAGCTAAAACGCGTCGTAAAGAAATTGCCAGAGAGGCGGATTTCTACTCTACTATGGATGGTGGTAGCAAGTTTGTTAAGGGTGATGCGATTGCTTCTATCGTTATTGCTGTTGTTAATATTGCCGCAGGTTTTGTTATTGGAATGGTACAACTCAAGATGAGTGCTGCAGATGCAGCATCTACCTATACCTTGCTTACAATTGGTGAAGGTCTCGCTTCGCAAATACCGGCTTTGGTAGTCAGTGTTGCGACCGGTATCATTGTTACTAGAGCTGAGCCAGATCTTAATTTGGCTGAAGATATAGGAGCTCAATTATTTAGCCGCAAAGAAGTTATTGGTGTTTCAGCTATTGCGATGTTTATTCTAGGAATTGGTATCCAAGGTGCTTTCGTGCCTTTCATGATGGTTGCAGGTGGTCTTGGTTATTGGACATTTAGAAAGTATGTAGAAGAACAACAAGCTACTCAAGGCTTGGTCAAAGGCCCTGACGGTAAGATGATGACTGAAGCTGAGTTTGACGAGAATGACATGACAAATAGACTACGTAATAAAGAACAAGACAATTCACCTGATGCTGTAATGAAACTACTCAAAGTTGATCAAATTGAAGTTGAACTTGGTTACAAACTTATTAATTTAATTGATAAAGAGAAAGGTGGAGATCTAATGGAAAGAATAGGTCAGATTAGACGTCAAGTCATGATTGATCTAGGATTGCCGGTGCCTGCTATTAGAGTTCATGACAACTTGCAACTTGCTTCTAATTGTTATCAAGTTAAATTAAGAGGTTCGGTTATTGCCTCTGGTTCTGTTGAACCAAATTCTTTCTTAGCTGTAAACACTGGATTAGTGGACGAAGATGCCAAGCCACTTGATGGTAAAGCTACTACTGAACCGAGTTACGGCTTACCAGCGGTGTGGGTGAATGAATCGGAACGTGATAGAGCTGAGACAAATGGTTATACTGTAGCGACTCCGAGTTCTGTACTAGCAACACACTTAACTGAGATTATCAGATCATTTGCTGGTGAGATTCTTTCTCGTCAGGATTTTGTTAAAATGCTTGAACAAGTTAAAGAGAGTAACGAAACTATTGTTACTGAAATTAGTGACGTGATAGGTACTGGTGAGATACTTGCTGTATTACAGTTGTTACTTGCTGAACAAGTTGCAATCAGAGATCTTTCTTCAATACTTGAGCATTTAATCAGCTACGCTAAAGTAAACAAAGATCCAGAATATCTTGCTGAAAGAGTTAGAGAAGGGCTTGGTAGACAAATCTGCTCCGAGTTTTTATCAGAGGGTAAATTAAACGCGGTGACTTTTCATCCAAGTGTAGAAGAAGAAATGATCAACTCTGTACACATGGGCAGGCTGGCCTTAGATCCAATGAAAACAAAAGCGATCATCGAAAATTTAAAAGAAGCTTATCAAGGCGTCACTGAACAAGGCTTACCACCAGTAATTCTTTGCAATGCCAAAGTGAGATTGCCCTTACGCAAGATCATCGAAAGAACTTTAACACAATTTGCTGTGCTGTCATATAGTGAAGTGCCAAGTACTGTTGATGCCCAGTCGGTAGCTACAATACAGATATAAAAGAGCAGAGCGACCATATGCAGCTCACACAGTGAGCGTATGCGAGCCATAACCTATGGGCTCTTTATATACACCATATTAACCTGCCCGCCCAATTTATCCTTCCTTGCAGCACTAATAGTAATCTGCTTCAAGTTAGTATCGTCTTTGATTCGTAGCGGGTAATCCTCAGGTACTAATCCAGTTTCTGGATCCAAAAACAAGACAGTTGTTTTTATTAGATATATATCACGCTCATCGAAACGAGAAATACCTTGGTTATTGCCAAGAGCTTCAAGACTTGGGTGCCTGTAATTGAGCGAGATTATTTTTTCCATTTCTTCTTCAACGAGAAATCTAATTTTGGTCATCTCTCTAGCTTCGTTGTTTTGACGAAGAGTAGCATTAAAATAATTAATTACTGGAATTAGACTGATAGTTATGACAACCAAGCTGATTAATAATTCTGTTAATGTGACTCCGTATGAATTTCTTTTCATTGTTTATCTCTTTTGAGGATTTCATCCTGTCCGCCACTTTTGCTAAGTCGCCTCGACCTTGGTTCTGCCGTAAAAGGTAATCCCAGTATGGCTTTGTTGATTGAGTTCTGATTGAAGCTAATATTACCAGTGCCGCCGATTCTGGTTGTCCCACCATCGGTTGGTGAGTTAACAATGATGGCACCAGTGATTTCAGTTGGTCCAGTGATTTGTAATTTACCTATTATATAAATTACGCCATCAAAAATACTCGGCAGTTTGGAGCTACCACCAATTTGTACAGTGCCACCACTTGGGTTGAAACCACCTTCAGTGGTATCGATAATTAAAGCACCTTGTCCATAAAGTGCATTTGAACCAGTATAATCTGGAGTACCATCAATAATATTGAGACCAAAGTAACCCTCGGTATCCAAATCAAAATCCTCTGGCACTTGGGTATTTTTTGTTTTTGCGTCCGACCACTCTTCAATACGCTCCAATCTAGTTCTGAAAACATATTCAAAGTTAGTTTGTCCAGTAATATTGACAAATGCACCAGGTGGATTCAGGCTTCTTGCTGCTTCTCTATCATTGAGCTCTTCTGGGCTAATAAGTGCTGGAATAAATTGCACCACTTCATCGCCAGTGAAATGTCCATTCTTGAATCCAGGTTCTGTAACCTCGATAGTGTTGCTACCAGAACTTTTGACAATTGCATAATCACTAAAATTGCTTCCTGTTTTTGAAGAATTAATAGCAATTATTCCTCCTGAAGAGAAACCTTTACCTTCAGGATTATTAAGTTTCTTTCCTAATCCAAGATTTTCAATAACTGCTTTTCCGGTGGGCACTAATGGAGTTTGATTCAGCTCTGATCTACTATCAAAAATATTTACATCATTTGGATCTTCACCTTCTACTTGAATCACAGTGTCTTCGGATGTTGAGGATTCTTCTAAGAATGTACTTGCTTGTAATAATCCTTCGATAATCAAACTACTTTGGCTAAAACTGATTTCTGTATTAGTTACAAGAGCTGCGTTAGCTCTTGGTGCTGAGCGTCTCAATATTTTGGTTTCGTTGTAATTGATTTTGTTTACGGTAGCAATAGTTTCTGCTTTCCAAACAGTTTCAAGATCAGATCTCAACAAATCAAATTTTTTGTTCTTTAAGGAAGTCGTTGTTTGTCCACCCGGTCGACCCGAACCTCCGCCGCTACTTGGTCTTGAAGCGCCTCCATTGGCTTGAGGTCTTCCACTTGGGTTAGACGCGACATCAGATTTGAGTGTTAGATTAGAAAGAGAATTGACTTCTAGTAAAGTTAGTACCGTACTGTAGCTTCCGGTAAAAGGATCTATCGCTAATTCGGATATTGTTTTTTCAATATTGAAAATCCAGCTACCACTAGCACCACCAGTGGTATGAATAGTGAGGAAGTGAGAACCAGCGATTGCTTTTGTTGTTGTAACCTTGGCTTCGATTTTATTTCTGGTATAACTAAGAATATCTACAGTAATACCACTTGTGTCAGGGACTATGATTGGTGGAGTTTTGCCATCACTAAGATCTTCCCCTGTAATAGTTATGTCAAGAGTGTCTTGGCTAAACATTTTTACAAATTGTTGATTGCCATCTCTTTCTTCTTTTAGTCTGATATCTCCGATTTGAGGAGATCTACCTTCTGAGTTGGTTGGTACTATATAGAATTCTGATTTACTTGGTCCAATTTTAATTATATATCTGCCTGGCTTTGCTTTTGGATTTATGTCTACGGAAATCAATCCATCACTGTATTCCATTAAGCTAATGTCTGAACTAGAAATCTCGGGAAATATATTTTGTAAATTATCACCATCAATATAGATATCCAGAAATTCATCAGCATATGCATAATTTGGACTAATGCCTCTAACTACAGGACGTAGCTTGAGCTCATTAAATGGCGGCACATAGTTGAGATATTCATCAACTATATCTTTTTGTTTGAGGTTGATCGTTGATCTTTCTGCCAAAACTACTCTGAATCCAGGTTTGAGGTGTTGCCCTTTTGCTATATTGATTATTCCTATCTTTTGTACGTTTACTTCAGGTAGCGGGAAATAAATCTCTTGGATTGGAATCTCAGTTCTATCGGTGATCTCTGGGTTTTGTGCTCTTTGTGCTTGTAGTCTAATGTTTTGTTCAGCAATGAGTGAATAGTAGGTTGCTTCAGTCACTTTGGCGCCTGAATCAATGTTGACGTAAAATGGTTCTTTAAGGTAGAAATTGGTATACCTCGGTATTTTGGTAAGAAATTCGTACTCCTCATCTCCTTCATCGAAATCTAAGTCATCCAATTCTTCATCATCAAAGAAATTATCCAACTCTTCGTCATCAAAGAAGTCATCGTCTCCATCAGCGCCTAGTAGAGCATCAAGCTGATCATCGAATTCATCAAAATCATCATCATCGTTTTCATCATCATCTTCCTCTTCGTCAATATCGGGTAGGGTTTTGACATTGAGGCTTGCAAGTGCTCGATTGTTGCCAGATTCTGCTAAATAAATAGATTGGGCTTTGAAAATATCCCTAGCAGCAAACTTGGTATTGATTCCCAACAAATAGTAACTACTATATAACAAGGTTGAAAAAATAATACAGAGTATCAAAGCAAATACCAAGGTGAATCCCTTATCGTTTTTTTTGCTTGTTTTTCTGTTATTTATACGCATCAAAACAAAGCCATACAAAGATGGCTTAGTTATCATTCTATGTCCTATCTGGATAACTGGCTAGTTTTTTAAGCCTATGAAGAGCTAGATCCTAAAATATTACTTGATTTTCCTCGAATTCTCCCCATTGAAGACAGATGCTGTTATATAATGTCAATCGTCCTTGTTGTGCCCCCATCGTCTAGTGGCCTAGGACACACGGTTTTCATCCGTGCAACAGGGATTCGAATTCCCTTGGGGGTACCATTCTACAGCCACCTCACATAACCCACTCACTGAGCAGCTACCGGCAACTCGGACTTCGCCCTCCGCTACCTGGTCAAGGGTCTGCTCCGAATCCCTAGTAGCTGTCCACACCGCCTCGTCAGAGCAGTGGCTCTGTCTCGGCTGGCTCCCAGTGTGCGCAGAGCTAAGGGTAAGCGTTTGCGCCCGGGAACCAGCACGGTCTGCGGCTTCGCCGCAAACCGTGCCGTTTCCCTTAACCCCAGACCAAGCATTGCTTTCTATATTTTGGTAATGGAAGATCGTCTCTGGGCTGTTGTGCTTTGCAAGCCTCGGAACAACTTCGTCAAAAAAACAGAAGGGTCTAATCAGTTGGATACTAAGCTTCTGGTTAAGTAATTTACGGTTCAAACCTGTAGTTTTCAAAATTTCAAGCATTTGAGTATAATTCTTCTGAGAAATACTGTGATGCGCTTGATTACTGGTTTTAAGAGCGCTAGCTAGCGGTTCAAACCATACGCTAGACTTGGCTCTAATTTGAGTGATTTTGTTGTCGATTTCGATATTTTGATTGATTATTTTGTTCTTTTGGATTTATATTCTTCATTAGTCAGACCAGCTTCTATATAGAGATCTAGTAGTCTTTCAAGTTTAATCTCGTTCTCTTTCAGCAATAGATCATGTTTTTGGATTTGCTGATGAAGATCACCTTGCTCTTCATTCTTCCAGCAATTGATGACATCCATACTCCACTGATACCAATCATCATTGATAGCTACTCTAGAGAGTGATTCTTCAATTTGAGGAGCTAGATCTTTCTCATTAATGGCTTTTTGTTTACAGTTGCAAGTTCTAGACTTCTTTGAGCAACGATAGTATCTAAACTCACTTCCAGTTTTCTTTTTATGATATTCGCGGATTATGGTAAAGCCACACTCTCCGCATTTGCCAAGCTCGCTAAACAAGAAGTTCTTTTTGTTTCTAGTTGTTTTGCTCCAATCAACTATTCGCCCATTGTTTGAGAGGCGACTTTGTATACGATCAAAACAGTCTTTGCTGATCATTGCATGATGTGAGCCTTGATGAAGCTCGCCTTTGAGCTTAAACACTCCATAATAAAAACTATTGCGAAGCATACTGCCAAGCGTGTTATAGCTTAATGGCTTACCGCTTTTAGATTTAACACTTTGCTCAAATAATTCATCTCTAATCTCTGGTATGGAACTAGCTCCAATTGAATATCTTTCTAGAAGTGATTTGATCGTATCAAAACAACTGGAATCAATATCAATGCCACGTGTTTTAGGATTATTGATGTATCCTCTTGGCGGCAAGCCTGGATACTCACCTCTTTTGACCTTTTCTCTAATACCTCGTTTGACATTTTGAACTAGGTTGTCGATAAATAGTTTACTGAATCCAAATGCAAGTGAGAGATTGAATTTACCATGAGGACTATTGTCATAGAGATAGGTAGGAAATTTCAAATCTTTGATGGCTCCTTTGTCTATCTGGTAAATAATCTCACCGCCATCTTTGGAGTTTCTTGCTAAACGATCTGGGTTCCAAGCAATAATTCCATCTGCTTCACCAGCCTTCAAAGCCTCAAGCATTTGATTAAATACTTTGCGACCAG
>JAQCFG010000066.1 GCA_027618255.1 Cyanobacteriota bacterium | reverse complement strand
TTTACGCAAAGCAAGTAAGCCAGTCTCAGGTCTCTTATCGCGCGGTAAGTTGTCATACTGAGGTCCACCGATAGCAGCCATTAATACAGCGTCAACTTCTTTGAGCTTTGTTTTGGTTTCATCAGGAAATGGACTGCCAGTTTTGTCGATAGCAACGCCACCCAAATCAAGATCAATATACTTAAAATCAGCAGCAACTTCTTTAAGAACCAAGAGAGTTGCTTCCGTTATTTCAGGACCAATTCCATCACCAGAGATTAAACCAATTGTTTTTGACATAGTTTAATATTGTAGCAAAAACTTAGCGCCGCTTGATTCAAGTGTAGTTACTAGGGATAAATCACCTAAATCTAGCTTTTTACCAGTAAGTACATAGCAACGATAGAGTAAATATTCAGCAAGCACAGCTTCAAGTTGAACCAGGTAACAATTCAAAGCACGAATCTCCTGATCGATATCTTCTCCAAACTCTGGAACCATAGTACTTAGAATGCCATTAGTATGCTCTTTGGCTCTTAAACCAATTTTGGCCATTGTTTTAATTGTTGGATACTGCATTCTGTAAGCGAACCATTCACACAACAAAAAGAAATCATCAAACTCAATTCCCTTTAATGACCCAAGCGCCCATTTTGTTGCCATCGTTTCTTTGATTCTATAAACAATAGACAATCTATCAGTATAACTACAATACCAAAGATAATGAAGATAGTTATTTATTTTAGTCTTGTATTTCTCACGCAAGATTGTAGTTTGACTCAAAGCCGCATTAAGATAGAACTTGGCACTATTATGGAAATCCTCACACTTGTTATCAAAATCGACAAAATCTTGAAGTACTTCTTTTTCTACATTGGCAAACAAATAATTATAAGCAAGATCATCATCAATAAATCCAGCATTGTCTTTTGATTGCATTGGGATTTGTGCAAGATGTGTCATCTTCGGCTCATCTTTATAAATCTGAAAAACTATATTCTTAGCAATCAAACGTAATTTACGAAAACTTTGTTTCATTACAGCACAATGTGCAAACTCTTGAGTCGTGCAATTAGATTGAATCAGAAGCGCACTTTTAACCCATTCATCTGGTGCAGATGGTTTAAGTATCATATAGTCTAATAAATCAAAATAGCAAAGATATTGTGACCAATCAATTTCAACTGCAATATCAGACTTGGATGATAGAGTTTTATATTCTCTAAACATCGTTGCAATCAATTGATTATTGATTTGCTTTGCGATATGTTTTGCTGCATCCGCTATATCCGGATTATCAAAATTAAAAGTATAAAAATCTATTGCCCGAGGTAAAAGATTTTTGTAAAAATCATAACTCAAATTCAATGTCTGTAATTTATCACTAATGTCAAGTCCCATAAACCACTCCCCTTCGTGTTTACACTAAAACATCTAAAGGATAAGCTTTGGTTAAGGGCTACTTCTTATTAGCTTTATTTGCCATTTTTCTTACCCGTCTTCTTGCTAGGTTTCTTGGCAGGCTTTTTAGCTGCTGGTTTTGGCGGAGCTGCAACAGGCTTGGGCTTAGGAGCTGGTGCTTTAATCACAGAAGCAGGTGCTGGAGCTTCGGGAGCAAAACCAGGTGACTTATAACCATGACAACTAGTATCGTTTTTCTTGAGATAGCCATTATTATTAATGCAACGCTTGGGAGCATCATAGTATTGCCTGCAAGCCTTAGTATCTCGGTTATTTTTCTTTTGACAATTTGCGGGGATACTAGAATAAGGATCAACTTCATCATCATCCGTAGCTGTTGGGTTCTCCACTTCAGAGATAGTTGTAGGCTTACGTTCAATAGCACCATATTTCAGTTCATGGTTATAAAGCTCAAAAGCTGTATAATACTCTGCCTTGGCAGTATTTCTACTACTAACCGCTTGTACGTTATCCTGGGAATCCCATTTCATTAATTTCGCATCACTAAAAGCTTTCAACTTACAATACATAGAATCATAAGCCTTGTTAAGTGCAGTGTCTCTATCATCAGTTTCAACTGGTGCAGAAACCGTTTTGCAAAACTCAGTAAAACTATCAGCACTAGCATCAAGTAATGAAAAATCACGAAATGCATCTGTCTCAACGTAACCAAACAATGCCTCCAAAGCATTAACACTCGTCACATTTGCAAACAAATTGGAGAGATAAACTATTTCTTGCTGATTTAGCTCTTTAAAGATACGCTCTTGCCACGGCTCTTTATTAGCAAAGATACCAAGTACAGTTTGGGCTTCAAGATCTTTTTGAATATCAAGCCAGATCTCATTAGCTTGTGAGGCATCTTTGCCAGGGAAAAAATCCTTGGTACTATACTCAGCAAAGACCTTGGCACCAAACTCAGTAGTGGCAGGCTCTGTATAGTGACTATCAAAATCAATACATTGTGCAGTAGCTACGGTACCACAGAATAATTTATTCTTGTCTTTCTCTGGAACGACATTAAGTAAAACTCCATCAGGACTATAAAAACGCAGATTGGTCATATCCGTAAAACCAGGGCGGGCAATTCCGTCGTCTCTGGTTCCGGCAACGATAGAGCCAGCAGGAATATAAATCCCATTAATGGATATTGTCTTAGTTACAAGCCCATAGCGCACACGGAAACGAGGCAAAATATCCATAGTCACTTCATTAAGAGCACCGAGTTTATAATCATCAAGCTGGTCAGGATTATAAATAGTCTCAAGCACCGCAGCATCCTGGAAATCCAAATTGTCAAGATTGACTCTCTCCTGCTTAGCAAGCGGGCTTATGCCATTGATTGAATTGGGTACAGTACCAACAGAAAAGCGCAAGAAACTCTCATTATCAAAGTAAGCAGAAAAATAACCACCTGTTTTGAGATTATAAATCCGCACCGGATTAGTCTCTGAAATCGGCAGCGTACTTTGATAATAAATTCCTAATCTATCCTCACCATGAAAAGTCCCAGCAGGAAATGCATTAACAATCATTCGTAAGCGCTGTAGTTCTGGCTCAGGATCAGACTTACGACAAAAAGGATTAATACAAGGACAACCATTTGGCAAAACAGCGGGCTGATCACAATCACAACCATTAGCAAGTTTGAATATATTACCTGGTGGTACATTACAAACTGGTGGCTCGGGATCTGTCGGAATCTTTGCAGCAGCTTGCTCCAATCGTAGCTGACCAACGCCGGTCCTCGTGATTGTTTTGTAGTGCTTTTGATCTGCCCAGCTTGAGTTTAAACTGGTAAAGAATATTATTAATAAAAGGAATCTGTTATGCATTTTGCCTCTCTTATATTTGGGTAGTTGTCGCTGAATTTCTCTGCTGTAAAAACCCACATTGGAACTCACGATGTCAAAGTGAATAAATGATCATAGCAAAAATAAAAACAATATATAGAGCATTTGCGTGTATGCCGCAAAAATAGTTGGAATTAGGTAAAAGCACTAGGTGACTTAACTAGCGAAGATAGAGTTAAGAACTCTTGGCTCAACAATAGAAAGCTCCTTGAGCTTAGCAATCTCATCGAGCCTTGCTAGTTGGTTACCTTTTTTAGAAGCCGTAGCTGAGGCCGAATAAACAAACTCTGTCGCTATCTTGATCAAATCCTCTTGACTAACATTGTTCAAGTCTAAGTTAATTTCTTTAGCAGTATGAATCAAACCAGCGAGTCCGCTGTCACCAGCACCAGAACTGCATTCCACTTGAATTACAGGAGCAGGAATATGCAATTGATCATTAATTGACGCAACAAGAGCACCGTGTTTGTCAAGTGAAACAATAGCAATCTCAGTACTAGTCTCTTGCATAAATTCAGTTATCAATTTAGACAAGGTAGAAAAATCATTTAGCTCCAACTCTTCTTTCACTTGTTCTCTTTTCTGAATCATCTCACCGGCATCTAATAAATCGACACTAACCAAAAACTGGAAGAACTCATGTAGATTGGGTTTGATGATATCAGCATGTCCTTCTTTAAACAAGTATCTATCTGCTAAGTAAGTATCAACAAACTCGCATGGGTTGTAAATAACCATATTGCCGTTTTTCTTGGCAATGCAAGAAAGTTGTGCAAAATAATTTGGTTTGGATCCGCGAGGTGGAGTATTGGTAAGCACCATAAACTCACCAGGGTTCGCTTTAGAAATCTCATCAATCTTGTTTGTGAATTGTTCCAAGACTTTATCTTGCATTGGATAAACCTGGGCAACTATCCAGAACAAATGCTCCATTCCTTCTTTGTCTTTAAAATTAAAACAAGGATGAAAGTTAGTGTCTCTTGAATGTCTAACGATATGAGCTTTAACACCTGTGGCTTCAAGTAATTTCTCTTGGATACTCGCAATTGGTCCTTGACCATAAAGAGCTACCAAATTAAATTCTTGCTTCCTGTAATAAAGTGCCTCAGCGGTATTGGGGCCAAGTCCACCTTTGTCAATATTGTAACTATCAATATGAAAGTGTCCGTCTTTGGTACTTGCATCAATAATGATATCCAAGCCACCTTTGGTTTCAATAATAATTGATCCTTTGTGCAAAGTAGCGGGAGCGTTTTTGTGTTCTTGATTTAAATCAGCAGGCATTTGAGCCTTGATAACTTGCCAAAGCTCTTGTGAAAAAAGTTCATTTTGTAATTCATGACCATTGTCATTTGCTTCTAGTGAATAGAACTTGCCTTGAGTCTCTCCTAAGAATTGCTGGTCAACTTCACCACCTTGATGAAATTTATTCAATAGATCGCTAATCGCTTTACCAAATTCTTTACTTACTGCCTCTGTTAATTCATATTTCATCTAAAAACTCTTCCTTGTATGATTTTTTTGCTCTCGCGATATTTCTGTTTCAACTCTGATTGATAGACTTGTATAATCGCCCTAGCTAATTTATATGGATTGTGACGAACAAAATCACCATTCTGTAATAAATTAGTTGGAGTCACTTTGATATCAAGTTCTTTAAGTTCAACACTATCAATCTCCACTGGATGCTGTCCATCAGCACGATACTGCTCAAGTTGTTTTTTATGCGGCATAGCATCATTGACTAAAACAAAATCAATTAATTTCTGCCCAGTTTTTACATATTTGGCAGTGTGTTTCAATAATGATTTGACGTGATCAGCACAACTATAATTGGTAGTTTCACCAGGCTGTGTCATCACATTACAAACATAAATCTTCGGCGCAGTTGATTTAGCTATCGCCTTCACCAAATCTGGCATCAAAAGATTGGGAATGATCGAAGTGTATAAACTTCCAGGACCAATAATAATTATTTCTGCTTCGTTAATCGTATCTATTACTTCTGGCAACAACTCAGGTCTTGGTTCAGTACAGCTCAAACTAACAATTTTGCCATTGGCTTTTGGGATATTAGATTCACCTTGAATCACAGAACCATCTTCCATTTTGGCGACCAAGTGCATAGCTTCATTACTAACAGGAAGCACCTTGCCTCTCGCTTTGAGTATACGGCAGGCTTGCGCTACTGCATCTGCCATGTTTTTAGTAGCACCAAGCTCAACGAGAGCGGTAAGAAACAAATTACCAAAACTATGTTGTCTTAAATCTTCCGGCGCATCATCGTCAAAACGATATTGAAAAAGTTGAGTGATCACCTCGTCATCATGTGACAGAGCTGCAATACAGTTACGAATATCTCCAGGTGGCACAATATCCATTGACTTGCGTAAACGTCCACTGCTACCACCATCATCAGCAACAGTAACTATTGCAGTGATATTACTGCTATAGGACTTAAGCCCCTTGAGCATATTAGAAAGTCCAGTGCCTCCACCGATACAAGCAATCTTGATTCCTTTGTTTGCCATATGCGCACGATCAAGTGTCTCAAAAAGCCCTTGATGATCCGGTGCAACAATATTGAGAACCTGGTTGTTTGATTTATAAAAACCAAAAAACAAAAGCATTGTCCCACCAATAATCGCCACAATCCCACTAATTGTCGGTGGTACATGTTCTGCGATATATGAAAGAAAATTCCAAGTACCTTGAGCAATTAAAGTTACAGGATGAGCTTTCAGAATCAAAGCCAAACCAAAAGTAATAGTGAGCAAGGCAAAAACAATAAAGAAAAGCCATTTCTTTAAACCGGGGAAGCTGTATTTGCGCAGAAGACGTTTCATTGTTTAGCTAAATACCTCTCTAAATCAACATGTTCAACTTCTAATTCAATTTTTGATTGCAAAACTGAATCATTCGCCACTAATGCTTTAATAGCTTCAAAACTAGATTGAGCAAAATAGGTTGAGCGGTGCTTACCACCAGTGCATTTGAACGCAAAAGTCAAAGAATCCTCATTTGTTCTTGATTCGTTTTTAGAGAAATCATTCATGAATTTAAAAACAAGTTCGGTGATTTCGGTTAATCTAGTTTGGATTGTTTCATCCTTGGCAAAGAAGGTGCGAATTGGTTCTTCTAATCCATTAAATGGTTTAAGTTCTGGCACCCAAAATGGATTGTTTAAATCTCTCAAATTAAATAAAAAGTCATGGTATGGCGGGGCCTTTCCCTCTGCCTCGTAAAATTTATGTCCGTATGATATGAATCGAATTTTCATGTTCCAGCAACCAAGCTTAACATATTAACTGAAGACAGGCTCTTGAATAACTAAATTGATGCTATTTTGTAACCCAAAAAGCAACAAAATATACAAATTAGCACTGATATAACTATATAAAGACTGGCTTTTATAATTGCCCCCTCCTGAACATAGTTAAAGACATCAAGACTAAAAGAACTAAAACTAGTCAAACCACCCAAAAGTCCTACATTTACAAAGGGAATCAATTGCGGGTTGTGAATAGCAAACTTGTGATAAGTGAAGCCAATGATTAATGAGCCTATAACGTTGACCAGCAGAATTGGTAATGGCAGAAAGATGGTAGCCCAATACCTAAGCAATCCTCCCAGAGCCGCACCTAGCATAACTTGCATTGAATTGATGAGAATTGCGGTCATCACTTAATTGTAACAGTAGAAGTCCTAGACTGGCTAAGATTGATACATATGACAAGCACTAATACCAAAGAACTAGGAGATTTGGAAGAATCCAGAGCCGCTAGCTACTTAGAAGAACTTGGCTATGAAATAATAGAGCGTAACTGGCGCTGGAGCAACAAAGGCGAGATCGATATCATTGCGCTTGATTCTAATCGATTTGGCAAGCCATATATTGTTTTTGTTGAAGTCAAGTTTCGTGAATGGTCTATAGAAATGGCAATTCGAGCTGTCAATCATAACAAAATCAGTCAACTCAAGAAACTCGCTCAAATCTATCTAATGCAAAAAAAGCTCAGTCTTTATAAAACTCATTTTAGTTTTGACCTGGTTGCTATTAGCGGGACTAGACTTGAACACATAAAAGATATCGTTAAGTAGAGCTCTTGCTCAGAATAAGCTACAATATTTTCTTATGCTTACCCCAACCGATTTCAAAAATGGATTAACAGTTAGATGGAAAGGACAAATCTGGCAAATTGCAGACTTCCTTCACGTCAAACCAGGCAAAGGAGCGGCTTTCGTGAGAACCAAACTCAAAAACGTTGAGACTGGTGGATCGAGAGAAGAGAGCTTTCGTATGAACGAACAATTTGAAGGTGTTTTTGTAGAGCGCAAAAGTATGCAATTTCTCTATCAAGCTGGTGATAATTATACTTTTATGGACATGAAAAGCTTTGAACAAATGGAAATAACTAAAGAAGCAATAGGACAAGATGTTATAGATTTTCTTAAAGAAGAAGTGCTTTGCACCGTTACTGTTTGTGAAGACAAAGTAATTGGTGTTGAATTACCTAACTCTATTGAGCTTGTAGTAACAGAAACTCCACCAAACGAAAAAGGTAACACTTCTGGTGGTGGTAAACCAGCTACACTAGAAACTGGTGCTGTGATACAGATTCCATTTTTTGTGGAACAGGGTGAAACAATTCGGGTTAATCCTCGTACCAAAGAATATCAAGATAGGGTCAAAAGCTAGTTTTAGTAAATAATCTTATATAAGGTATAATATTGAGCCGATGGCAAAAGACGAATTACCAATAGACAAAATCAACAAGTTATCCGAAATCCTCAAGGATCAAGGCTTAACTGAAATTGAAATTGAATCAGACGGACTCAAGATTAAAGTCCGTAAAGACGCGCAGCCTCTTACCATAGCAGCTCCAACCGCGGCAGGTCCGGCAAGCAGCACTCCAGCAAAAGCAGTCAATAAATATATTGAGATCAAATCACCAATGGTTGGAACTTTTTATAGCTCAGCTTCACCTGACTCAGAAGCCTTCGTCAAAGTCGGCGACAAAGTCAACAAGGGAGATACTATTTGTATAGTTGAAGCAATGAAATTAATGAATGAATTGCCAGCCGAAGTAGAAGGTACTGTCAAAGAGATCTGCGTGCAAAATGCTGAAGCTATCTCTTATGGACAAGTAATCATGAGACTTGAAGCCTAAACAAATACTCAACCTAAACTTGTCGGATACTAGTTTATTAGAACTTGCTTTGACGCATAGTTCTTGCACTAAGGATAATCCAGAACGTGCTAATAACGAAAGGCTCGAGTTTTATGGGGATGCAGTTCTCAAATTAATTTTCAGTAAGTATCTTTATTTACGCTTTCCCAAAGTTGATGAAGGCATGCTCACTAAATACCGCGCTCGATTAATTTCAGATGATTTACTTTCTGGAATTGCAATTGCTCTTGAGCTAGACAAAGCACTCAATGTTGGCAGTTCACTTGCAGGTAAAGCCCAACTTCCTAAATCAGTTATCGGCGACACACTTGAAGCATTGATTGGAGCTGTCTACATAGATAGAGGATTTGAAACGGCTGAAGCCTTTGTCATGGAACACTGGCAAGATTATATAGAAGAAGCGATTATTGATTCCATTGAAAAGGATTACAAATCTATCTTGCAAGAAATCGTCCAAAAAGAATATAAGGAACCACCCGAATATCGGACGATAACCTGTGAGGGTCCTGATCACGCTAAAGAATTCGAGATCGGTATTTTTGTAGCAGATAACTTAGTTGGATCTGCCAAAGGTTATTCAAAGAAAGAAGCTGGGCAAAATGCAGCTAAGGCTGCTCTTAAAAGCCTGAAGTCTAGATTAAAAACAAAGATCTAGATTTCTTTTCAAAGCGCCTTGCTTCAATTTGATAAATGTCGTTTAGGTACACTCAACCAATAAAGCCTAGAAACTCTTGATTGACTCTATACTGACAGTCTCCACTGACCAATTTTTTGGTAGAAAGAGATGTTATTAGATTAGTGCTTAAAGCACAAAATTTTAATTTCA
>JAQCFG010000065.1 GCA_027618255.1 Cyanobacteriota bacterium | reverse complement strand
ACTACCAGGTGAAGCAGTTCCAATTCCCACACTACCACCATTATCTATATATAAAGTATTTGAATCAAAATTAAGATCTGCACTATTAGTATCCATGTCAATTGTTGTACTAGCATCCAAAGTCATTGCATCTTTAAACTCTGAAAAATCAAGTGAGTCAGCCACGATAGAACTTGCAAGCAAACTCATATTATTCACCAGAAAAACACTACTACCATTTTGATAATAAAGATCACCATTGTTGTTATAAAGCTTACCGTAACCAACAGTATTAGACGGCGCAGCAGCTTGATCCTTGAGTGCAAAGTTGCCATTGAGAGTCAAGGCTTCAGGTACGGTCATAGTATGAATACCAAAACTTTGGGAAGGTGGCACATAATCAAGACCAGCTCCATCATCATAGGAAGCCTTAGCTATCTGGCCAAAGCCATATAACAAAAATAAGAAAAAGCTTATAAGGATTGCTTTTTTCATAAGTCATATCAGGCTAGAAACTCTAGCCGTACTCTT
Organism: Cyanobacteriota bacterium; assembly: GCA_027618255.1. NCBI lineage: Bacteria > Bacillati > Cyanobacteriota > Cyanobacteriota bacterium. The sequence goes on along the minus strand of JAQCFG010000065.1, from coordinate 9,074 downwards.
ATAATTTGCCACTTATATAAAAGCTAAAATATAGACTAAATGCCTAAATATAAAACAAAAAGACTAGTCAAAATGATCTAGTCATATAATTAGAATGCTGGTTTGGCAGCGAATTAAGGCAGTGTTACAACAACTACTGCAATTAACTTGGCAGCTTTGGTAACTACTTCAGTGCTGTTATCAGAGTTGGTTTGAGTCCATGGACTAACTTTGGCATTAATTGTAAATTTGAGTTCTTTAGTCTCACTATCGTACTTAACTACTTTAAAGCTACCAGTTGCTTCACTATCATTGTTAGTTGCAGCGCCTGTCGTAGAACTATTGAAGCCATTGATCTTGATCTTGGTTCCTAAGAAAAGCACATTAGCTGTTCCGTCTTGAACGCTATCACCTGTAGCTGAAACATCAAGTCTGTCACCTTTTTCTAGAGTATCAATTAAATCAGATACCAGAGGTTCCGCCAACTGTAATTTGAACTTTGTCGCCAACTGTCGTTGCAAGTATTGAAGCACCTGACTTACCACTAACACTATTAAATTTGATTGAACCAAATTTAACAACTCCTTTGTCTTTTGCAAGAACAGGAGAAGTGAATAATGTAAGGGCTAATAAACTATAAAATATTTTTTTTCATAAGAGAATATTTTAGCATTTTTGAAACCATTTTTGTCAGATTTAAAAAAGCAACAAAAATTTCTTGAATTACTTCATTCATTAGACTTGTTTTGAAAGTCGGAATTATCTCCAAAGGCAACACGCGCATTCAGCGCGGTTGCTACCTTTTTTAAAGCGACCTGTACATCGAAACTTCGTTTCGAAACAGGTCTAATGTTGGCTTTTGAACAACGATCCAAATCCTCTCTATCATTAGGATTTAAGCCTTCGAACTTAACCAATTTTGTTAGCTCTTGTATTGCTTGGTAAAACATTCTAGTATAATTTGCTACATATTATAATATTATATAAACGTAATGTGATAAGTGTCATTCGGAGTAATGATGCGCATTGACTGCTCTTGATAACCTATCATTGATTGATCTGCCGATGCCAGTTTGAGGGATGTTCATGACGGAGATACCGCTAACGCCAGCTTCTTCAAGCTCATGGATCATTTTAAATAAATTGGTTGCAGCTTCTTCTAAATTTGCTCTTTCACTTAAGTTCTTTACTAGCTTGAAATCATGTTTTAGTTTGCTGATATCACCAAAGGCAAGTAATGCCTCTCCTTCTTTGTGGGTCTCTAAACCAAAGCGAATTGGGCAAGTTGGGGAGTAATGCTTCAATAGCATCCCGGGCGATTTGATAGATTCATCATTGCCAGGTATTTTCACTTCTGGAACTATAGTCAGTAAGTCTTCGACTGTAATTGCACCATAGCGGAGGACTGTTAGTTCTTCTTCTGAAACCTCAACTACTGTTGATTCAATTCCTACCTCGCATCTCCCGCCATCTAAAATATAATCAAGCTTGGTGCCAAACATCTTAACTACATTTGCTGCTGATATGGGACTCAATCTACCAGAAGGATTTGCGCTTGGCGCAACGATAGGGGCTTGTATTGCATTAAGAACTTCTAAACAGATTTTGTGATTTGGAATCCTCACTGCTGCTGTTTTTAAGCCAGCACTGGCAAGCTCACTAATTCTTGAACCAGATTTTCTATTAAGTACTAGGGTCAAAGGTCCTGGAGAAATGTTGAAATACGAGAGTTGTGCAAGTGTATTAACCTCGACATCTTTTTTGATTTCTTCGATATTTGCATAATGACTAATTAGAGGGTTGATTGATGGTCTATTCTTTATTGAATAAATTTGGCGAATCGCTGTTTCAGATGAAGCTAGTCCCGCAAGTCCATAAACCGTTTCGGTGGGAAGAGCCATTATTTTCTCAGCAAGAAGTATCTCTACTATTGTCTTTAAATCTTGGGGTACTTTCAGTATCATATTCTTCACTTCGTTTTAGCGTGTGCCTATGATTATATCTAGCTATGATCAGTTCTTGTGCTATTAGTTTCATGGTCTTTCAGATATACATACTTTGCATTAAACTTTGCTCTAGATTGCTTTTGAACAGGTTGCTTGTTTCAAAAGTTGGTAACTGACTTTGATTAATAGTGGAGCGTGTTATACACCAAGCCCAACTTTACTAAATATTATATATTTAGTTTCGAATATTCAAGAATATAAGGACCGTCTTTGTTAGAGTTAAGAAAATTTAAAGCTGAAATATTTAAAGCCCTTGCACATCCTGCTCGCATTTAGATCATTGATGCTCTTAGAGATGGTGAACATAGTGTCGGCGAATTATCTAGTATTCTTGGCGCGCAAAGTTCTAGTGTTTCTCAACAACTCTCAATATTGAGAAGTCGCAATTTAGTGAATACTCGTAAAGAAGGCAATGTAGTTTTTTACTCAATTATAGATCCTGTTATTTTAAATCTGCTTGATATTTGTAATTGCTTACGATATGGCGATAACTATCCCATTATTGAGTAACCACAATCTACGTGCAGTACTTCACCGGTAATGCCGTTACTCATTGAACTTGCAAGGAAAGTAGCAGTTGCACCAATATCTTCAACACTGACATTGCGTTTCAGTGGAGCAATCTCTGCGTGCTTGTTAAGCATAGTGGTAAAGTCTGCGATGCCTCTTGCCGCCAGTGTTTTAACCGGACCTGCTGAGATTGCGTTGACTCTAATATTGTCTACTCCAAGGTCTCCAGCAAGGTAACGAACACCAGCTTCTAGAGCTGCTTTGGCGATACCCATCATGTTGTAGTTTTTGATTACTTTCTCGGCTCCAAGATAGCTTAGTGAAATGATCGAGCCTCCACCAGCTTTTTGCATTAGTGGTCTTGCCTTGCGTGCCATTGCAGCCAGTGAATAGCTAGAAATGTCTTGAGCCAATGCATAGTGTTCGCGTAAAGTGTCAACGTAGCCACCTTGCAGGGTTTCACGAGGTGCAAATGCAAGGCAATGAACCATAGCATCTAGTTTGCCATCAAACTCTTTGTCGATAATTGCAAAAGCAGAATCTAGACTTGCGTCGCTTCCGACGTCTAGCTCAACGAGTGTGGCATTGTCGATACTGCCTTCAAGGACCTTCTCTACTTCGCCTTTGAGTCTTTCGCTTTGATAGCTAAAAATGATTTGTGCGCCAGCTTGATGCATCGCTTGAGCGATTCCCCAAGCAATACTGCGTTTATTGGCTAATCCTGAGATTAGGACCTTTTTGCCCTTGAGAATAGGGGGTATTTCAATTGTTACAGACTCTTCTACAGCGTTATTCATAAGGCCAATATTAGCATATTCTTATAAAATTCCTTATGAAAAGCCATCCTTTTGACCTATTGAGCCTTCAGTTTTTGTCTCTAATTGCCGATATATAGACTACTGCTATGCAACTAGATCATAAAAATTACTTAAATACATCAGTCACAGATCTTTTGGGCTTATTAGGTCTTAAAAAGAACAACGTTGATAAACAAAAAGCAACAGGGCTTGTTGAGAAGTTTGGTAGATGGAGTTTAGATTATTACAAACTTTGGGATGATAAGTCATTCTATTTTGCGGAAGGTTTAAATGCTTTTTTGGCATATTCCAATTTTGCAAATATCTCTATGGTTTTGGGCGATCCAGTTGGAGCGATTGATGACCTTGCTCCATTAGTAAATAGTTTTAAAAACTATTGTCAAGAACAAAACCTTAAGCCATGTTTTTTTCAAACCTCACCACAGTTAGCAGAGACATATCAAAGCTTAGGTTTTTCGAATGTCAAACTTGGTAACGAATCTATTATTGATGTATCAAGTTTCAATATTGCTAGTGAGAAGAACAAGAGTCTGAGAGCCGGATTGAGGTTGTTGGATTCGTTGCGTTACAAAGTGCGCTATTATAAAAATCCCTGCAGTAAAGAATTTTTGGGCGAGTTGAAACAAGTCTCCAAGGCTTGGTTGCTTAATGGTGAAGAGGAGAAGAGCTTTGCGCTTGGTTCCTATGATCCTGATTATATTAAATCCACGACGGTGATGACTGTCGAAAACTTTGCAGGTAACGTAGTTGCTTTTGTGAATTTGGTTTCAAGTGGTCAGCCTGGGGAATTGAATATTGATTTGATTAGACTATCTCCTGAACTGTCTTCTGAGATTCTGGAGTTTTTGTTTGTGCACACTATTTTGTTTTTTAAAGAGCTTGGTTATAAACGAATCAATTTAGGGATGATTCCAAGTTTAATTGTAGATACCCATGATGATCAAGGTGCTTTAGTACTCAAGACTTTGATGCAGAAAATGAGTTTTCTTTTTGTGCAACCTAGTTTAATTGACATCAAAAAAAGTTTTGCTGATAAACTAAGACCGAGATATTTTTATTTTTTGTAAAGGGTCGTTGGCATTAGTCCTATAATTGCTCAAACCAACCATCATCCCTAGCTATCACGGCTCTGCCATCTTTGATAACTACAGGTCTTTGCATGATATTGGGATACTTAGCAATGGCTTTGACCAAGTCGTCTGTTTTTGTATTCACGCCCGAATCTTTAGCTTCTTTGTTGCGAACTAGATCTTGTTTATTAAACTTGGCAATTGCTAGTAGTTCTTGAAGTTCTTTCTCTGAAAGCGGGTCATCTAGATACTCTCTAACTTCCATATCATGCCCTTCCTCTTTTAGTAACTTGAGAGCATTACGAGATTTGCCGCAACGTTGATTGTGTAATATTGTGAATTTTGCCATGAAGCTATTTGTTACTATCTAAAAGTATCGTATGAATCCCAGTCACCAACGAAGTCACCTTCTAGACTGATACTTTTTGCTGTAAATGGACTGCACCAACCGTATCTGATACCGTCAACGAATCCTGTAATAATTCCTGAAAGAACACCAGGTATTGTACCAACTACGAATCCAATTGTCTTAGAAACGAATTGAGCTGGCAGACTTTCCCCAAGGTTTTCTTGCATACTGTCTGAAACTACAACACCTTTAGTGATTGCACCTCTAAGACCACCTGCTACTAATCCAACTGGAGCACCAACGATTACGCCAAGAGGGCTTTTGATTGGATGTGATTCACAAGTGTCTTTGCTTTTGACTACTGCTTGCTTTTTAGCATTGGTAGCAGTTTCAGTAGTTGTTGTGGTTGTTTCTTCTTTAAGGCTTGTTATTCTTTCTGATAATAATTTTGTATTCTCTGCTTTCAGTGTGTTAAGTTCACCGTTGAGTCTGTCATTGTTCATTGCCAAACTTTTCATTTTGGCAGCAAGGTCAGCTATCTTTTTATCAAGATCTTTAGCTCTGATTTCTAGACTGTATTTGTCACTGTTACATTCATCAAGTTTGACTCTGTAAGCGTCTAGTTCTTCGCGCTGTTCGGAGTCAACTTCTATAAGTTCCCCTGTAACCACACCCGCTTTAGCGATACTTGGAAAAAAGATTACAAAAACAAAAACTGAAACTAAAATCTTTCTACGAAAATTCTTCATTCAAGAGAAAAATAGCACGTGTTTGCGACTATGCGCAAGAAAGGTAAGATAATCGCTACCAATAGAGGTAATAAATTCCATCATCAGCCAAAATAGCATGTCCTTGCAAGCTAATTCTTTGATCTTCTTCAGTCGGCTCTTCCATTGGAGCAATTTGATGATAGCGAAGTCCAGAGTGAATGACGATGTCGCCTTCTTGGAATTGATGATACTGAGACTCTGCTGCACTAAGCTTGGCTTCCCTGGCTAGTGGATCTAATTCTAGTAAGTCTTGATGACTATAGTCCCAAACTGACATACCACCACCATTGGCTGGTAGTTTGATATAGGCTGTAAAGCTCCAAGAGTCTTCAGGTTTGTATTTCAAGTCGCCCCAATCAAGATCTCTATATTGCAAATCAACATGTCTGGAAGCAACAGGGATTTCAAAAAGTTCGTCACCAAGGAAGATATGAAAGCCAGGCAGAGCTTGCTTTGGATGGTATTTTATTTCTTTACCGAGTTCTATTTCTAACCAGTCTTGGATTTTAGTATAGAGCCAAGCAAATTCCGATTCTAATATAGGATTGAATTTTTTTGCCCATTGATAGTAACGACTTTGGTCTTCACGTGCATCCATATAACTAGCTGCACCCAAGGAAAAAAATGGATATTCAAAATAGCCACCGCGATTAATCCAGTACTCTTTGAGTTTGTGTACTGAGTCACAGACCCGGAGTTTTTCTTTTTCAGAAAAAATATTTTTTACTGTAAATCCAGGCTTCATTCCTCTATAATTATTCCATGCTTGAAGCCAAAGCAAACCCTTTTAAGATCAATAAAGATGACTTGCCCAAGTTGCCTAAGTGGTTGCGCAACCACAAGCCAAAGTATCATTTTGACAACTTAATCAAAAAAATGCCACTTGATGGCATGACTACTGTTTGCCAGGAAGCCAAGTGCCCTAATCGGGGTGAATGTATTAGTCGCGGGATTGTCACCGTGATGATCTTAGGCTCGCAATGTACACGCGCTTGTACTTTTTGTGCTGTTGAACGCAAGCCGCCAGAGCCCGTTGATCCTGGCGAAGCCAAAAAGATGCTCGATATGGTTAATTATATGGGAGCCAAGTATCTGGTCATCACTGCACCAACTCGCGATGATTTATTTGATGGTGGTGCGGCGCATTTTAGGCAAGTAGTTGCTTATGTCCGTGAGCATAGACCAGACGTGCAATTGGAGTTGTTGATTCCAGATTTTCAAAATCAAGATTTTGCGTTTGATGAGATTATTGCTGCGGCACCAGACATGCTTTGTTTTGATATTCAAACAGTGAAGAAGGCTTACTCATATGTGCGTCCAGGATTTAGTTATCAGAAGGCACTTGATTTGTTTTCGTACTTTCGCGACAAGTCTAATTTGAAACTCAAGAGCGGAATTATGGTTGGTCTTGGTGAAACCCGCGATGAAATGCTCGAACTATTTCAGGATCTTTATGATCATGGAGTACGCTACGCCACTGTCGGTCAGTATCTTCAACCGCCTGGCATGCCACTACCTGTTTTAGAGTATGTTGAACCTGAGACTTATCAGTGGTACGAAGAGCAGGCGCTCAAGATTGGGCTGTGGATTAAGGCTGGTCCTTTGGTGAGGTCTAGTTATATGGCGGATAGTCTTGCGGCGAATACTTGAGATAGTTTTACTATTTAGTCTTTAGTTTCTGTAACTGCATCCTGGTCAACACCTTTCATGAAATCATCTGTGTATAGAAGAAAATCATTAACTATTTTAAAAACGGATGCAGGTTGTATATCTAATTGTTTTGCAATTTCCCCATAAGTCTGACCTTCTTTTACAAGTTGCATCGTAGGATACCTTGACTTTCTTTTCTTCTTGTCTTTGCTAATACGCTGGGCTTCTTTCCAATCGATTGATTTAATTTTCTCTTGTTGCTCTTTTTTTAGATCCTTTATTGTTAATTTACTGTATTTGCAGTCTCGAGATTCTTTTTTTAGAACCATTATTCTAGCTTCAGATTTGGTGAGTGGTTTAATTTGGTCAGTGTCTTGAATGATATGATCATTTAATCCTTTTAAATAAGCTTCAATTTGTGACTTTAATTTACCTGTTTTTGTTTTCAATGAGTAATGTGTGAACTCTGTCCACTTCTTTTGGATTTGTTCTAATAAATTATTATCCACTTTTGCTAGTGCATTCAGAGTTTTTGAATGATCTTTAAATTCAATAGCTTCATTTTCCGTTTCATTATTTACAAAAATTACAGAGCTTGCAATTACTTTTTTGTCTCCGTTTTCCCCTCTTGTAGCATTACTAATTTCTTTGATGGTATTTTCAAGTTCTTCATTAGCTTTTCGGTCATATTGTTCTGGAGCTATAAATAAAAAAGCAAAGGGTCTATCTTTATCAACATGGCTATCTCTTAAGCTATCAACATAGGCGTTAAATTTATTACTTTCATTAACTGTTTCTATTTTGACTTCTAATCTACCGTCTAGTTGAATTGTTGCAAATAAATGATCACAAACCGCTTGGTATTTCTTTTGATATTGTTCGTCTTTTGCTTGGAGATATGTTCCAGCCTGAGCTACGACAAAAAGTTGTGGTTTATTATTAATCTCGCCCATGGTTGTTATTTATAGCACGTATGGGATTCGGATTTGGGCTGCAATACATATTTGATTTTGCGAAATCTAATAAGAATTAGCTAAAGTTATGTCAGAATTGACGAATGATGACTATCACAGAATGCTTGCAGCTTAATTACATGCAGCGCGACATTGAGCTATTTGAAATTTTTGACTTAAGTCAAAAAACTGAGCCTATATTATTTTTCTATACATGGGACAAGCCTGCAATCACACTTGGTAAAGCTCAAAGAGAGCGTGAGCAGATTATGGCTGAAGCCTCTGAGCTTGGCATTGATTGTTTTGTGCGACCGACTGGCGGCAAGGCAGTTTGCCATGGTGGTGATATTTGTTACACCTTTATTGGAGCGCAGTCTGACTCTGTCTATGGTGGTAGGTTGAGGGATTCTTTTAAGGCTGTTAATGAGATGGTGGTTGAGATGGTAAATGGAGTTTTATTCACTAGGTCTGATGTGAGCTTGTTCGAGAAGGTTCATCTGCAAGGCTTGCGAAGTTTGAATAAGGCTGAGTTGGCTGAGCCGCCAATGATGACTTGTTTAAGCGAGCGTAACGCAGCAGATGGGACTTCCCGGACAAGCTCAAATTGTTTTGAGCACCTGGTTTGCAATGAAGGATTGTTTCTTGACCACAAAATAGTAGGCGCTGCTCAAGCAATGGGCAAGCGTGCTTTTATTCAGCAAGGATCTATTCAATTGAATAAACCAGGCTTTGAGTTACAGTCTATGACCACTAACGTGACTTTGTCTGAATTGACAGGGCAGGATTATGATCTGCCAGATTTATGTAATGAGTTACTTTATTCCGCCCCAGTGTAACTACTCAGGTCTAAAGTAAAAGCTCAATAAATTGAGGCAAAGTCCTTTATAAGCGAGTCTTAAGAAGCTTATGCACAAAACAATTTATCCGAAAAATGCCTGGAGGCATTTCATAGCTTGAAAGTAAATTCTG
>JAQCFG010000064.1 GCA_027618255.1 Cyanobacteriota bacterium | reverse complement strand
AATACAGAAACAGTACGGGTTTACGTACACCATAACGACAAATTCCGATTACCAGAAAATCCAGAAACCCCAATCATCATGGTTGGACCAGGTACTGGGATTGCACCGTTTAGAGCGTTTATCGAAGAGCGTAACTTCCTTAGAGACCAAGGTAAAACAGTTGGACAGGATTGGCTATTTTTTGGTGACCAAAGACAAGAATTTGACTATCTTTATGCCGATGAACTCAAATCTTATCAAAACAAATACAATCTCAAAGTATCAACAGCATTTTCTAGAGATCAAGAACATAAGATTTATGTACAAAATAAAATGCAAGAAAACTCAGCAGAAATATTTAAATTATTAGAGCAAGGTGCTTATTTTTATGTATGTGGTGACGCAAGAAGAATGGCTAAAGATGTTGACCAAGCATTAAAAGACATCGTCAAAGAACATGGCAAAGATCCTGAAGTATATATCAAAGAACTTAAAGACAGCAAACGTTATTGCAGAGATGTATACTAGAGATAAGGGTTGAGCCTTTGGGTTTTTCAATGGATCAATAATGAATTTATTTCTAGCTAGCATTGGAACTGTACTTGGATCAGTATATTTTATACTTGGTGACCATAGAATATTTATAGCTGGACTTGTTTGCATGTTGATTTCATCAAGTGTCTTCACTTCACTGCATAATTATAAAAAAGAAATACTCAGTGTGCTTTTTGCCTTCCTTTTAGTGTTTTTCAATTACAACTTCAGAGCTGAACATCTTCAATATCTAGATCCTAGTGATTTTGACTTAAACCAAACCACCAACCTAGAAATAGTAACCAACCCTCAAGATAGATACTTTAAATCCAATTTTATAATTGAGATCAAAGCAAAAAATCCTAGTCTTAAGACCAAAATAAGGGAGATGTTTTTGCCTTACAGACTGCAAGCAAGCGCAGACTCCTCAAAAGGCTTGACCAAGGGAGATCTAGTCGCAATTGAGGATAGTCCCCAAATTAGCAAAATAGCAAAACCAGAATATACGAAAACACAAAAAACCTTTTTTAAACTCAAAAACGAGCTAAGTTTTGCTGGGCACAGACAGAACCCAATATTTCAAATTCAAGAAGGCATTCAAAGATATTATTACGCGCATCTGGAACCAACCAACGCGTTAATAACTACTAGCCTGATACTTGGCACAAGAGTAACTAAGATGCCAGCTGATTTAACTAATCAAATTCGCAAACTAGGGCTAGGGCACTTTTTTGCAGCTTCTGGTTTTCATTTATTGATGCTAAGCATGACTTTATTTTGGATATTAAACCTATTCAAAATCGGCAAACTACTAACAAGTGTCTCTATCATTTCAGTATCACTACTCTATATCGCTCTTGCAGACTTCAGCCCCTCTATTATAAGAGCAGCTACCTTTATTAGTATCTATTTAATACTCGATCTAATAAAACGCAAACCCAAATCAATCAAACTAATATTTTATGTGGCAGCAATCATACTAATACTTGATCCATTCACCATACTTGATCTTGGTTTTCAATTTAGTTACCTTGCGACACTTGCGATCTTAATTTGGGCTAAACCAATTAGAGCCAAGCTCGATTGGCTACCTAGCTATTTTGCAGATATAGTCTCTGTTAGTCTCTCAGTACAAATACTCTTGGTGCCAATAATTATTTATTATTTCAATAATTTGCAACCTTGGACACTAATAGCTAATATCATCTTCACACCAATACTCTCACTTTTAACCATCTGCTCATTCATGGGGCTATATTTCATCATAGATCCATTATTGAATCTATTTAGATACCTAGTAGAACTCTCTCAATCACTACCATTCATACAGACAAGGCTTGATATTCAATTTGAAACAGTCTTTCTTTTAATAACAGCTTTTGCCCTCTTGGTTTACTCTTGGACACTAGAAAAGAATGATTATCAAATCAAAGAGACTAAAGACCTTGCAGGTATCTTAAACAACTTAGTACAAGTAGTGCTACACAATAAATACGTTAGAGCATCAATGATTACCAGCTGCATTCTAATAAGCATAGGGTTCAACGCTAATCCAAGCCACTTAAAACAAATCAATATCCATAACGGACATATTGAACACAAAGAGTTTAATGAATTCATGAAATCAGATGCGAATTATAAATTCATGGAATTAAATAGCCTAAAAGCTCTTGCAATTAAAGACCGCACATCAACAGCAAAGATCGCAGCAATCAAAGACCTTAAAGAAGTTAATTTACTCATACTGCCTAATCTCAATGCAAAAGACATTTATTTGTCTACTTTACTAGACCTAATAAAACCACAATTTATAATTGCATCTGTCAAAACCAATTCTCCGAGAGTTAAAAGCAATCTTGAAATCATTGGTGCTCACTCAAATAGCATTATTAATGATGGTAGTTTGACTATTGGACACGATAAATATTGGTCAATGGGTACAAACTAAACGAGAAAGACCATGGTCCTTCTCGTTACTTGCGTTTCGCGGGATAATTCAGCATAGACTATAATAAAACCATGTCAAGCAATTCACTACTAATTGACCTGGGTGGCACAAGTACTAGACTTGCATTATCAAGTGATCTCGATAAATTAAGCATTATAGAAACGTCAACCAAGCCACAGGAATTAATAGAGGCAATCAAAACAATAGTTCAAGGATGGGACTTCAAAGAAATCAAAGTAGCAGCAGCAGGACACTGGAATCAAGATCAAATACTTGTACAAAGCCACAACCTAGCAAATTATATTGGCTATCCAATTTGGCAAGAACTATCTAAAGAGCTCAATTCTAGGTTTGAATTGCACGACGACATGTTCTACTCCGCAATTGGCGAAGCAGTTATTGGGCAAAAAAATCAGTACCAAAATTTACTTTATTTAAATCTAGGTACTGGTATTGGTGCCAGTTTTTATGATGGGTCACAAGTCATGTCAAGAAATTATTCGCCATGCCTCAGACTTGACCTTAAGCCACATCCGAAAGGGATTTTCTATAGTAAATCAATAACAGCAGATAATCAAAGCTCCATTGCAGCTCTTCAAGATGACTTGATTTACCTTGCTTTAATTATTTCTCCAGAGATCATTTGTATAGGTGGCGGCAAAGCAAAACAACACTGGACTTCTATCGTTGAACCGGCAATTAAAGCAAGCATTGAATACCTAAATCAGAACCTCTGCTATAAAATCAAGATTGAGCAAGCCAAGCTAGAATATCCTGCAATGCAAGGCATGAGTATATAGCGAAAATACTCCCAATGTACTATCCAGATAGCGCTCTTCTAGGTCAATAAGACTAGAGGATGATAAGTTATCAAGGAATAATATAAATAGTGCGCAAACCACTTATTAAATTCTTTGTTTTAGTTCTTACATTAACTGCAATTCAGCCAGTTAATTCAGTCTCACTGTTAGATGGCGGCGGCTTGAGAAATAATAGTCTCACTGGAACTCCAAGAAGCTTTTTTGAACCATTTACTGCTCGTAATATCGGAGATGTCGTTACTGTCAAAATAGTTGAAAATATTAGTGCAATCAAAGAAGCAGCAGTACTTTTGGATACTGACACCAGAGCCGATTCAGGTTTACAACTACAGATTGCCATGACAACTACAAGCACGCTCACACCAGATACCAATGATGTAGCCAATATGATAACCAATTTTGCTCTGCCAGTAGATTACGGAAGAAGAAACTCAAGAGAAATCTCAGTAGACAATCGTGAAGAGTTTACAGCCATGATTAGTTGCCTGGTAGTAGAAATAGATCCCGAGAGTGGCAATATGATTATTGAAGGTTCTAGACAAATCCTAATGGAAGGTCAGACCAAGAGTCTTTATGTCAGAGGTGTAGTCTTCCCTAAAGATCTTGATTCTAATAATGAGATACCAAGTTATAAATTAGCTAATGCACAAATCCAAATTATTGGCAGCGGTAGCTTAACGAATGACCGTGATAGCGGTTTCATTCAAAAGATATTCAGGAAATTGTTTTAATCGTCTCTGGGTTTAATTCCCCGCAGCTTGCTACGCAAAAGGGAAGGTGCAGGAAACCGTAGGTTTCTTGCTGAGGGGAATTAAACTTAGAAAGACGATTTAAAAAAAAATCATATCGAGTGCTCTGGTGTTTAGGTGGTGGACTGGAGATTAGCTAAGCACTCGATTGAATGAAGAACCCATAGGAATTCTTCATTCAATAACAACAACAGGTCTAGTATCCGGTTGTTTGTTGTATTTATAAAAATACAATCTTGACCAACCATTGCGTTTAAGGTAGTCAAGGTCTTCTTTGATTTTGGCAACCCAAAGATATTCACCATCTCTTGTTAGAGGCTCTAACTCATCAGCATCAAAATTCTTTACTTTAATCCCCACAAAATCAACAGGAGAATCAACATGAGTAGATGAGTTATCGATATGTACCCTTGAACCATAGAGAGGCGGGTATTTAGCACAACTAGTGCAAGGGAGAAAACTTTGTACATTATGATTCCCTAGCATATTTACAATAGTATTATAAATCAATCCCTCATAGACTCCCTTCGTATAGACTTCAAAAATAGATTTTTGTGTATAAGTAATATTGCGATGGTTAGGATAAGTCTGGTAGTCACGGTTATAAGGAAGTACGACATCTTCATGAGACTTAATTTTGTCAAAGTATACATGTAAACCAGAGCTATCCAAAATATCTTGAGCATAATTATAGTAATTATGCGTAAACAAAATCAAATCAAAATCAAGTGATTTTGCATAATCTAATAACTCCCATGCCCCTGGTCTAATAATATAATCTTGTCCACCAGGAGTAGTTTCTATCTCATAACCTAGTCCTCGAGCACGCTTGATGGCGTCCTTGGTAAGGTGATTGGATTGGATTAATGTCTCATCCAAATCAAAAGAAACTGTAGTTGCCAGAATTGCTTGAGGCAATACTAAACAAAATAGAACTAAATAAATCAATGACTTTTTTTTCATACAGCTACCACATTAACAAGCTTGTTTGGAATAACAATGATCTTCTTGATTTCCAAACCCTGAAGACGTTTTTGTAGTTTGTCATTAGTCAATGCAAACTCTTCAAGTTGCTGCTTGGATAATTCCTTAGAAACTTCAACTACATCCACTTTCTTGCCCTTTATTTGCAAGACTAAATTAAAAGTATTTTGCTCTAAATAACTCGGCTCAAAAACCGGCCAAGATTGTCTATGTACCGAATTAACAAGATCTGGTTCTTCACTGTGAAGTATATATTTATGCCAAAGCTCTTCAGCTAAATGCGGCGTGAATGGAGAAATCAATAGGATAAATTGTCTAAATAAAGTAGCTAGAACAGCACTATCTTCAGCTGTCAAACTCTCTTGATCATGCGCGTTAAAATATTTATAAGCAGCATTAACAAACTCAGTCATTCTTGCAACAGATGTATTAAACCCATTGCGGTTCGGATCAAGATCTTCGGTGATTGCCTTGAGTGCACTGTGCAAGGCTCTTACCAAATCCTGGTTGTCTTGAGTGAGCTTTGCAAAGTCACCAAAGTCATAAGTCTCTCGATTCTCAAAAACATTTGCATAGTTCTTAAACAAACGCCAAACTCGATTAATAAATCGATATTGTCCTTGAGCACCTTCTTCAACCCATTCAACCTCTGCATCAACAGGAGCTGCAAATAAAATAAATAAACGCGCAGCATCAGCTCCAAACTCATCAAAGAAGTCGTTAGTTCCAACTACATTGCCTTTGGACTTGGACATCTTGGTGATCTTGCCATCTTTTTCTGAATATTTAACCACCATTCCTTGAGACAATAGACGGACAAAAGGTTCATCGAAATCGAGCATATCACAGTCACGCAGAGCCTTTGTGAAGAAACGTGCATAGAGCAAATGTAGGATTGCATGTTCAACACCACCAACATATTGATCAACAGGAAAGACTTTGGATTTATCAAATGGTTTGTCAGTGTTTAAAGCGTCTGGATATCTCATAAAATACCAAGATGAACAAATAAAAGTATCTAAGGTATCAGTAATGCGTTTTGCTTTGCGACCATCAGCCAAAGTGATATTAAACCAATTTGGACTATTTTCAAGAACCGAACCGCCTTTGGCTTTAGCTGCACTAAAATCAATATCTGTTGGCAATTCTACAGGTAGCGACTCATAAGGAATTTGAACCAATTCACCATCTTCTGTTTGAGCAAGAGGGATTGGGCAACCCCAATAACGCTGACGGCTAATTAACCAATCACGCAAACGATATTTAATAGTAGATCTAGCAAAGCCAGACTTTAAGCCATGTTCAATAATTTGCAACTTAGCAACTTCATTATCAAGTCCATCAAAACCTTGACTATTAACCATAGTGCCTGGTCCGGTATAAACCTTGCCATCTTCAAAATCATCAGTAGAAATCACTTGTTTAATTTGCAAATCAAACTCAGTGGCAAATTCCCAATCACGCTCATCATGTGCAGGCACAGCCATCACAGCGCCAGTTCCATAATCAACTAGAGCATAATCAGCAATCCAAACAGGTATCTTCTCGCCCGTATAAGAATTAATACAATAAGCGCCAGTAAAACATCCAGTTTTCTTTTGTCCTTCAGCTGTTCTTTCGATCTCAGTCTTGGAACTAGCATCCTTTATATAGCATTCAATTGCTTCAAGTCTATCAGCGGTGGTAATTTCTTTAACCAGTTTGTGTTCAGGTGCAAGAACCATATAAGTCACACCGTAAATAGTATCTGGGCGAGTAGTATAAACTATAATCGAGCCACCTTTTTCAAGCTCAAAGTCTATCTCTGCACCAACACTCTTGCCTATCCAATTACGCTGCATGGTTTTCACTGACTCAGGCCAGTGCTCTAATTTATCAAGATCTTGTAATAATTCTTCAGCATAATCAGTGATGCGCAAAAACCATTGTTTCATCATTCGTTTATTGACAGGAGTTTGACCATGGCGCCAGCACATACCGTCTTCAACTTGTTCATTAGCAAGTACGGTATTACAATCAGGACACCAATTAACAGGAGCTTCTTTTTGGTAAGCAAGTCCCTTCTCGTATAATTTCAAAAACAAGAACTGAGTCCACTTATAGTAATCAGCACGGCAAGAAACTACTTCACGAGACCAATCATAACTAGTACCCATGCGCTTAAGCTGCTGGTCACGCATATAAGCGATATTGGTCTCAGTCCAAACGGCAGGATGTGTATTGTGCTCAATGGCAGCATTTTCGGCTGGTAGACCAAAAGCATCGAAACCCATTGGATTAAGAACCTCATAACCAAGCATTCGTTTGTGACGCGAAATGACATCAGAGATTGTGTAAACTCTCATGTGTCCCATATGCAAATTTCCAGAAGGGTATGGAAACATCACTAGCGAATAAAAACGTTTGTTTGAGTTGGTTTCAGAATCATAACGATAAATATCTGATTTATCCCAGATTTCTTGCCATTTAGATTCTATTGTTTTTGCTTGATAATGTTCTAAATTCATGAAAGTCTCGTTAAGTACAACCATACTAAAGATGGCTAATTTAAAATACCTGAGTAACAGTCTCTACCAAATCCGGTACTTCTGCAAGTAGTGCTCTTTCAACACCCATCTTCATTGTCATCAAAGCACTAGGGCAAGTACCGCAAGCACCAACCATTCTAAGTCTTACATCTTTATCTATAAGATCGACAAACTCAATATTGCCACCATCAGCAACCAATGCTGGCCTAATTTTGTCTAATACAGTTTCGATTCTAGATCTAGCATCACCGTTAACTGATGACACAGCTAAATCAACTTCTTCTGGCTTATTTGCCTCTGCCCATAATTTCATATCGTCAATTGATGTTTTAATTACATCTTTAATCTCTAGGTGAACATCCTTCCAGTTAATATGCTCTTCTTTATCAACAGTTACAAAGTTGTTCATTATAAAGACCTTTGATATACCATCAATAGCAAAAAGTCTAATCGCAAGCTTGTTAGAAGCAGTGTTTGCCTCCTCTAATGTCAAGTAACTTAATGACTTTGAATAAGGATAAAGAGTTTCACTGGAGATAAACTTGAGTGAATTTGGATTAGGTGTATATTCTGCACGAACAGAGATTTCAAGTGAATTCATAAGGCAGATACTAGCATTTTTGAGAAAATCAGGTTATATTAAATAGTTCAAAGAATAAAATAATAGATTAAGTGGAATATAGGTTATCTAGGGGGGAGGCAATTGTCTTTAAAATAGGTGTTTTCACCAAAATGAGTTTTATTTAATTTAAGTAATTTTAGAATATTCCGATACTTAGGATACGGACAAAAGTTCGTATTATTTGTATAGATAATGAAAAAACTGAAACTACTCATCCTGGCACTAATTTTAGTACTAGGCAATCAAAATAATTACGCATCGGCCAAGGCGCAAGAAGAATACGTAGAAGTGACTCACGTAGTAGATTTGCATCCATATCACACAAATTATTTACAATCCGAAAATAGTGTTGGAGTAGCGGTTGACGTTAATGCTCTAGCAGATGAGATTAATCTAAGAATACATGTCAATGACTTGGAGATTGATACTGATGAAAATAGACATAGAATGAGATTCAGATTCAATGCAAGTCCACTAATCCAAGAAGGCTATCCAGCACAAATTAAAATCGAAGCGTATAACGTAGATCAATATGGCAACAGAGTCTTGCTATCCAAAACTGGTTTACTTATTCCAAATATCAAAAGAGCAAGGCAGTCTATTGCAGAAATCAAAATCGCCGCAACCAAAAACTTAAGTAAAGATACTTATATTGATATATATGATCAGTTTGAAGAACTAGCCGTAAGTTATAAATTAGATCTAGAATTATTGAGTCTCGCAGATGATATACCAGATCCAGTTAATTTATGTACTAACACACAATACAGTGAATGTATGTTGGATTTCTTCTTTGATAATGTAACTTTTGAATTAGCTAAAGCACGTTATAACTCCGTCAATATCTTTAAAAACGATGGTAAGTATACTGTACAAATACCTTTCTCAAGACGCAGGACTAACAAGAACTCAGATGGAACACAAACAAGTTCCAATAGTTCAGGCACCATAGTTGGACCTGGACACGGTGGTGTAGGTTTTGATAGTGACGCTGTAACAGTAACAGACACAAGTACAGTCGTAGCAACCACAGACGAAGGTCAAGTCGAACTCATCGCAGGACCCGCAGGACCTGCAGGAGCAGCGGGAGTACCTGGAGCGCCAGGTGCAGCAGGAGCGACTGGAGCTACTGGTGCTACCGGAGCTACTGGAGCTACCGGAGCTACTGGAGCTACAGGAGCGCAAGGTCCTAGAGGTTATAGTGAAACGACCAATGGTGAATTTGGAAATTATGTCAGCGCCGACTATGCAAATGGAGCAATCACTTTAGGTTGGGGCAATAGTAATGCTGATATGCTCATAAACAATACCAACGCTAGTTTAATGATCGGATTTAATTCTAATGTAGCAACGATGTTCATTGGACCATCAGCAACAAACGGCGGCTATGGCAATGTAGGTATAGGTACATCAAGTCCAACAGCATTAATGGATATTAATGGTATGCTACAAACTGCCAATTTTACTTTAACAAGCAGTACAGGTAATGGGTATTTGTTAACGAGTGACGTGAATGGAGTTGCAACTTGGTCAGAATTATTTGCAACAAGTGTAAACGGGGCCTTGGTTGATTACAATAATTTAAGTGATTTAACTAATATAACGACAGCGAGAAGCAATCTAGGTTTAGCAATTGGTTCAGATGTTCAAGCCTACAATGGAACACTAACAGACTATACCAGTAAACCAGCACCAACAGGAGCTGTAGTTGGGACAACAGATACTCAAACTCTTAGAAACAAAACTATCAGTTCAGCGAGTATCAATGGCAGTACATTGTTTACGACTGGATCATCAACTAAGTTCAATGGCTCAATAATGATACCTAGTGGAGCTGTAGCAAATCACTTATTAACCTCTGACGCTAATGGTGTTGCAACTTGGGCTGCAATAGGAAACATACCAGGAGCTGGTCAATGGCAAGACAACGGTGATTACTTATACCCTATGGATGATAGTGGTGATGAGGATTTAATTCTTGGTTCTACAGTTAAAGCAAACGCAGATATTTTCCTTGGCAATAATGGCGGGGCAGTATTTAATGAACAATCCAATGTCGTTAATTTCAGAGTAGAGAGTAACGGTGACCCGTACGCCCTAGTAGTTAACGGTACTAGCAATAATGTAGGGATAGGCTATAACGCTCCATCGGCAAAACTACATGTCAATGGTAATGTACTTGCCAACGGATTCAATGGAGATGGATCAGCAATCACAGGAATTAATGCAAATGGAATTGTCGCAGATGCATTTGACTTTAGTGAACTTGATGACAATCTAACTTTAGATGCAAGTACTACACTTGATCTTGCTGGTAATGATTTCAATATCAATGGTGGTTTACTCATGTTGGATGACTCTGCGCAAAACGTGGGTATTGGTACTACTACGCCGGCTTACAAACTACAGGTCGCTGGTACAGTTGGTGCTGGCTATTTCAATGGTGATGGTGCTGGACTTCGAAACATTGGAGCTAATGGCATCACTGCTAACACTTTGAATTTCACTGAGTTTTCTGATAGTCTAGCACTTGATGCTACTACTGCTATCAATCTTGCTGGTTCTGATTTGAATTTCAATGCTGGACTATTAATGCTTGATTCCTCTGCTAACGGGGTTGGTATTGGTACATTGACTCCTGCTTACAAACTACAGGTCGTT
>JAQCFG010000063.1 GCA_027618255.1 Cyanobacteriota bacterium | reverse complement strand
TACATAGATTCCGGGGATCTGGAGAAAGGCGTCATGGTGAGGAGCGGAGCGACGTAGCAAGCCCTTTGCCGTGACGTCAAGTGCCGTTTCAATAATGGCTTCTGTATTATTCTCGCAATCTCCAATTGCAATCAAATCAAAAAACTCAGCCCAAGGCTCTGGGTTTGCTGTAAGCACTGGACCACCGCCAAGTACTAGTGGGTGCTGCGGCCCTCTATCACTGGCTTTGAAAGGGATATTGAGTTGTTTGAAAATTTCTAGTAGGTTGATAAAATCTAATTCCCAAGAAATAGAAAATGTCATTAAGTCGATATCTTTGGGATGGTTTTCTGACCAATCGGTAAAATAACGGAAGGCATGAGTCTTGGGACTAGAAGCGTAGAGCTTGAAAATAGTTTGATAGCCAAGTGACGCCATGCCAACAGCATAAGTGTTGGGAAAACAGTTGAGTACATGCAAGGGTCCACCGCTTTGTCGCTTGAAAAGAAGAGTCTCACTTTGCATAGACTAGGCTAGTGAACTAAAGTCCTTTGAATCCTTGTCGTTATTGTTAGCATCAATAAAAGCAAGCATCGCAAGCGTGTAGCTGGCTGCTCCAAAGCCGCAAATTTGTCCACGACAAACTGGTGCTGTAATAGATTTGTGTCTAAACTCCTCACGTTTGTAGACATTTGAAAGATGAACTTCAATAGTTGAGATTTTACTTGCTGCAAGCGCATCTCGAATTGCGACACTCGTATGAGTATAGGCAGCAGGGTTGATGATGATGCCATTGATTACTTTAGATAAGGAAGCTTCTTGAATTTTGTTAACAATCTCCCCTTCAATATTGGATTGAAAAAAACTTGTTTGGATATTGTGTGCGCTTCCCAGCTCTTCGATTGATTTATTGATTTCATCCATCGTCATAGAGCCATAGGTATCAGGTTCTCTAGAACCTAAGAGATTGATATTTGGTCCGTGAATTACTAGTATTTGCATGAGACTTGTCCTTATTGTACCAAGAGAGAGTGGCTAATTAACTAGTTCTTAACCTCAAAAGGTTATTTTGTTAGTATAGGTAAAAATGTCTATCAATTTAGCGAGTATTTTAATCAATATCGTCCCAGCAATCACTGGCACGAGCCCTGCTAATGCTAATGAAGCAAAGAAAAAAGATGGTGATGAAGGTACTACCAAAACTGGCAAGAGCAAAGACCCGAAGAAACAAGTAGTCAAACAAGATGCTGCCGGAGAAGCTGTAGTAGAGGATTCTAGGTTGAACAAAGCTTTGCGCGGAAATCAAGCTGCGCCTCAACAGCCAGCGGTGATGCCGCCTCCTCAAGGAGCATTTGCTGTTCCAGGTCAAGGGGCTAGTTCTGGTGGAAGTTCTAGTGGCAAAGGTTCTGGGACTTCATCAAGTGACGCTAAAAAGAATAATACAAGCTCTTCATCAGGAAATTCTAATGTTGGTTCTTCAGGAAATAGCGGAGTATCATCTAGTCAAAGTTTTACCAATGCTGGAGCTTCACTTGATCCACAAACAAATAAAGCTGCGTCTACACTTGATGAGGCTATAAATCAAGCAGGTGATAAACCATTATTAGTTAAGTTTGGCGCTTCTTGGTGTGTACCTTGTAAGCAATTTGATGCTCAACATGAGATTCAGTCTGGTGGACAGCCCACAAATATTCCTGGAGCTACTTTGCATGATAAAGGTAACCATGCAATTCTTAAGGTAGATGTTGATCAAAATCTAAATTTGGCTGAGCAAATAGGAGTTGATACTAGCGGTATACCAGCATTTGGCTATCTTTATAGAAAAGAAGATGGTAGCTTGGGCGTAGCTAAGAGTCTTGATATTGCTAAGCAGCAACATACTAAAGAAGCTGCTGTTATAAAACCGGAAGAGCCAACGGAGCCTGTCGCTAAACCCAAACCGGAGTCTAAAGAACCAATTGAACACCCTGCTTCAAAAGGACCAGATCGTCAGGATGATTCCGATGATGAAGAGTCTCCATTTCATGAACTACAGCTTTAACTAGAAACAGAACTCTTCTTCCCCAACAAACCCCTCACCGTCTCCAGCAATTCAAGCGGACTAAAAGGCTTACTTAAAAAATGATCAGCGCCAACTGAGGCAGCCCATTCCTTGTCTGTTTCTTGTCCTTTGGCTGTAAGGATAAGCACAATGATGTCTTTGAGCTTTTGGTCTTTTTTGATTTTTTCGCAGACTTCAAAACCAGATTGACCTGGCATCATCACGTCAAGAATCACTAAGTCGGGTTTGTCAGCTTGCACTTTGGTAAGAGCATCATCGCCATCAACAGCTTCTGTGAGTTCAAACTCGTTAGCCTCTGATGACATCACTGCCCTGAGTAGAGTTCTTAGACTCGCTTCGTCGTCTGCTATTAAAATTTTTGCTTTATCTACCATAGATCCTGGACCACTTATATTAGTCCCAGTTTTAACAACTTTATTCTGTATTAAACCTTAAACTACTCAACCCTTATCTGACACGTGCTTGCACGGTCAGAACCTTTTTTATGGACCCGACTTAAAAAACTTCGTTTTTAGCGTGTTCATAAAAGCCTAAATCGCCGTTTGAGATAATAGGAGTACTGCTAGAATAGCCTAGGCGATTATGGTTCTAAAAATAGCAACAGGAAATTTCAAGGGTATGACTTTAGCGAGTTCTGATACCGCTAAGGAATTGCGACCAACTCAAGCACTTGTTAGAGAGGCGATAATCAATACTTTGAGTTCGATGTTTCTATCACGGGAGCAGGCTTTTGAGGACTTGCATGTCCTTGATTTGTACTCAGGTAGCGGCAGTATGGGCTTTGAATTTTTGAGTAATGGTGTTGCTGCCATTAGTTTTGTGGAGCGCGACCCCAAATGCAAGAGCCTGCTGAGGCGCAATTCGGAGAAAATGAAAACAGATTCTCAGATCAAAATCGTTTCTGGTGTTTTGCCTAAAATATTAAAATCTACTCAGTTTTCCCGTGAGAGCTTTGATTTGGTCTTCTTTGACCCCCCTTTCAAATTCACTATCGATGAGTTTTTACTAACGGTAAAAGCAGTTTTAGAGCAGCAGTTATTAAAGAGCGGAGCCTTGCTAATTTTGGAATATCGAGATATAGAGCTAGCAAATGCACTAGAGCAACAGTTTACAGAGGATCTTGTATTACTTAAAACAAAAAAATATGGAGGTTGCATTGTGATCTTCGCTGAAAAAAAATAGACATCCTGCCAAACGAAGTAGGAAATTTTCGTAGGAAATTTTCTAAAAGTTTTTTCGATAAAGCTTTACTTTCAGTGACAAAAGGGTTACACTTGTAAAGCTGTTTGAGAGTGGTCTCTGTATCTATCTCTATCAGTGCCTTCCCTGAGGCTTAATAATGGGAAATGGTTACCAAAAGGAGATAAAACCATGAATAAAGCAGAATTAATAGAAACAGTTTCAGAACAAACTGGACTTTCTAAAACTCAGGCCGATGAAGTACTAAAATCAATTTTAGCTACTATCACTGGTCAACTATCAAAAGGAAACAAAATCACACTAGTAGGTTTTGGTACTTTTGAAAGAAGAAAACGTAAGGCACGTGTTGGTGTAAACCCACAAAACCCTACGCAAAAAATCAAGATCCCTGCTAAAAATGCACCAGCATTCTCTGCAGGTTCTGAGCTTAAAGCGGCAGTTCAAACTGGTAAAGCACCAGTTTTAGCTCAAAAGAAAATTGCAGCTAAAAAAGCAGCAGTTAAAAAAACAACTGCTAAAAATGCAACTGCTAAAAAAGCAACAAAAGCAAAAGCTAAAAGATAGTCATAGACTAGATTTTATCTACTTAAAGCCTCGCAACTGCGGGGCTTTTTTTTGTTATTTATTTGGTCTTTGCATTAAACTAAGTACAGCAGTAACAGCATCAATCTCACCATCAAGCAGTCTTTTGATTTGTTCTACTATTGGCATGTCGATATTCTTGTCTTGTGCAATTTGCTGTACTGCATAAGTCGTGTTGATACCTTCAGCTACTTCACCAAGTTTTTTGATGATTTCTTCTTTGGTTTTGCCTTTACTGAGGTAATAACCTACGCGATAATTGCGACTAAGAGCGGAAGAACAAGTTGCAACTAAATCTCCGATGCCAGCAGGTCCCATTAAAGTAGAACTTTTGCAGCCATAGAATTCTAGAAATCTACCCATCTCATGAAGCCCGCGACACATTAAACTAGCTTTGGTACTTTCACCAAGCTCCAGGGCGTCAGATGCGCCAGCTGCAATTGCGATTATATTTTTAAGTGCGCCGCAGAGTTCAACTCCTTTGACGTCATTATTTATATAAATTCTGAGACTTGGATTTGATAGTTTGGCTTGGACAATTTTGGCTATTTCGATATCTGCAGAGGCAACTTCTGTAACCATTGGTTTAGCCTGGATCAATTCCAAAGCTAAATTCGGTCCTGAAATCACGGCTCTTGGATTATTTGGCAAGAATTTGCTGATGATCTCAAGGGGTGTTTGTAAATTATTCGAGTCAATGCCCTTGGAGCCATTAACAAAGATATGGCTGGAATCAATATCCATTAAAGAGATTTTTTGGTAGGTTTCTTCCATTCCTTTAAGAGAAATTGCATTAATAATGATGCGAGAGAAAAAAACTTGACGTAATTCAGCTGTAATCTTGACATTATCTGGATATTTGAGGGTTGCAGGTTTTTTGAAGCGTCTGGTTTTTGCAATGCGTCTGATTTTTTGCTCATCATGACCCCAAAGAATAATAGGATAGCTTTGTCCTAAGAGGAAAGCTAAGGTGTTTGCCCAACTGCCTGTTCCTAATATTGATATGCTTTCTCCGTTAATCATCTTTGCAGCCGCAGCTTTGTTCAAGTTCTGCGTTATCGTTGCTACTCCAAATCCTCATTGACGGCTCAGTCAACTCCGGTTTGGAGTAGCTCCTCTGCCTTGAACTTGAACAAATTGCTAGGCTGCAAAGCGCAAGTTCAGCGAGGACGCTCACAATGATACTATACTTGAGTTAAATGCATTCCAAAGTCCCATTTTTTGACCTGTTTATAGATGATTTGGAACTTGCTACAGCGCCCAACTATATATATGAACAGGCTAAATTGAAATCCTTGGAAATTACCAGCTTAAATATGGATCAGTTTGTTTTGTCTCAAGATGATCAAGCTCAAGCGCTGAGAATCAAAAATGCGGAGATTGTTATAGCAGATGGTGCTGCTATTTCTCTAATTTCACGTTTATTTTTTAGAACTAAGCTAAAAAAACTTGCTGGAATCGATTTGGCTAGTAAATTAATCGAAAAATCTAAGCGTTTGATCTTAATTGGTGCAAGTGAAGATGTCATCAATATTATAGAAGCAAAATTTGCCGAGAAAATTGTTTTTGCTCATCATGGCTTCTTTGATTTTGCTCAAAAGCAACATATTATAGAAGAAATGATCAAAGCAAGTCCTGATTTGGTTTTGGTTGCGATGGGAATACCAAAACAAGAAATTTTTATAGAAGAAATCAAAGTCAAAATCGATAAATGTATCTTCATGGGAGTTGGTGGAAGTTTCGATATTTGGGCAGAGAAATTAAAAAGAGCTCCTGATTGGATGATTATTTGTGGATTGGAATGGTTTTTTCGTTTGATTCAGGAACCTTCTCGGCTAAAAAGGTTCTTTTATAAAGTACGCAGATTTTTGTTATTGCTAATTGTCGGGGGACATCGCCGCGGGGGAAGCAAGGAATAAACGGCAAAAACAGTCGGGATTTTGGGGGATAAAAATCTTAGGCGGTACTATCTTGTGACCTACCTGGTAGCTTTTTGCTATCCTTCGCCCTTCGGGCTTTTCAATTCAAGACCTTTTTTGGGGCGAGAATTTTTTGAGGTAAGGAAAGATAGAAACCAAATGAGAATTTTTTAATGGGTTAGTTTTTTACAAAACCTGGGTACAAAAAATTTATTGTCGAGACACAGATTTGCCTAATATTGAAAAGTAATTTATGATTCATGATAGAGCAAATCGTTAAACGATTTAAAAATTTGGAGGAACATAACAATGGCAATCAAAAAGAAAAAAGCGGCGGCTAAAAAGCCAGCAGCTAAGAAAAAACCAGCAGCTAAGAAAAAAGTAGCAGCTAAAAAACCAGCAGCAGCTAAAAAACCAGCAGCTAAGAAAAAAGTAGCGGCTAAAAAACCAGCAGCAGCTAAAAAACCTGCAGCTAAAAAACCTGCAGCTAAAAAAAAGGCAGTTAAAAAAGCAGCTCCTAAAAAAGTAGCAGCTAAAAAACCTGCAGCTAAAAAAAAGAAAGCAGCTAAAAAGAAATAAGCGCTGTTTTCTACTATGAAAATATAAAAAGACTCGTTGATCAACGGGTCTTTTTTTTGTCCCTTTTGTGGCTTTAGAGTCAGTCACCAAGTTGATTTTAAGGTTTTGAGTCGCGGATTATTTGATGCTTCTTTGCAAATAGCAAGATCCTGGATATTAATTATGAGCTTGGAAGCAGATCCTTCATCTACTCTTGTCTGGGGTAGGTTATAATTGAAAGATGAAAATTATTGTAGAGAAATTTCTCAAGACTGCTCAATTGAGTTCTGACTGTTTAGCAATTAGTGATTTTGCATTTGACTCGAAAAAAAAGAAAAAAGATTTTTCTTTGCAACTCATCGAATTTGATAAAAATTTAAAAGGTTTGATTATCGAATCGATAGAGTCAGAAGACTTTGATTTTGAGCTTGGCAAAGTTTTGATAATTAATCTTAGTTCCCAAAACAAAACCACAACTGCATACCAAGGACTCAAGAAAATTATCTTGGTAGGCTTGGGCCCGAAAGATAAAGCTGATAGAGCAAGCGAGCGCAAAGCTGCAGCTGCCTTAATTCGTGCTGTCCAAAAAACAGACAAGCTTGCTGTTAAATGGCAAGGAGATGCTGCAATTTTGGCAGAAGCATCAATTTTGCTTAATTACAAGTTTGATCGTTATAAAACTGATGATAAAAAGCCGAAGCCAAAAGAACTTGTGGAATTAAGAATTTTGCTTGATAGTCTTGCTGATAATGATAAAAAGGCAGTAAATGAAGCCAAAATTATCGCAGAATCTGTTGCTATGGCTAGGGATTTGGTTTGGGAGCCAGCTTGTGAAGTTACGCCGACTTATTTGGCAAACTATGCCAAAAAAATTGTTGAAGGTAAAAACAATCCGCTTATACTTAAAATTTTAGAGAAAAAAGATTGCGAGAAGCTTGGCATGGGTTCTTTTCTTGCTGTCGCTCAAGGTGCTGATGAGCCGCCCAAATTTATTGAATTTAGCTATAAACCAACAGGCAAGATCAAGAAACATATTGCTTTAATTGGTAAAGGTGTAACTTTTGATAGTGGTGGTTTGAGTCTTAAACCTGCCAAGTCCATGGAAATGATGAAAGAGGATATGGCTGGTTCTGCTGCGATTATGGGAATCATGAACGCTGTTGCTACCCTCAAGCCAAAAGAAATTCAAATAACTGCAATTGTTGCAGCCACTGAAAATATGCCAAGCGGTAAGGCTTATAGACCAGGTGATGTAATTACTGCAATGAACGGTAAAACTATTGAAGTGAATAATACAGATGCCGAGGGTCGTTTGACTTTGGCTGATGCTGTGGCTTACGCTTCTAAGAAAAATCCTGATGAGATTATTGATTTTGCCACATTGACTGGAGCTTGTATGGTTGCACTGGGCAATGTTTGTGCGGGTTTGATGACTAATGATCAGGATTTGCTTGATAGAGTCAAAAAATCAAGTGAAGCAACGGGTGAATTGATGTGGCAACTTCCGCTTTATGAAGAATACAAAGAAGGTCTCAAATCAACTATCGCTGATTTAATCAACGCTGGTTCTGGTGGGAAAGCTGGCGCACAAAATGGCGGGCTTTTTATTCAAGAGTTTGTTGGTAAGCAAAAGGATTCTGATAAGGCAATTCCTTGGCTGCATATAGATATTGCTGGTCCTTGTTGGTTTGATCAAGATATGGATTGGTCACCGAAGGGCGCTTCTGGAATGCCAGTTCGCACTATTATGAATTATTTACTTAACCAGGTCTAATAAGGCTTGAGATGATCTTGAGCAAATTTTGGGTTAGTATCGCTCTGATGACGTTATAATTAATGTCATGGATAGTTTTGCAATAATCACCTTGGTCTTTTTTATTTTTGTGGCTTTTATGCTCTTTTTTGGAGCATTCATTATTGTTAGGCAAGGTTATTGTGCTTTGGTAACAAGATTGGGGAGCTATAGCCAGACCTTGTCTCCTGGTTTGCATATCATTATCCCTTTTATTGATACTGTTGATAGAACGATTGATTTGCGTGAGCAGGTTTTTGCGCTTGCTTCACAGTCGGTTATTACCAAGGACAACGTTAATATTCATGTGGACGCTGTGGTTTACTACCAAATAGTGAATCCTTATTCAGCTATTTATGAAATTAGTAATTTGGTTTATGCAATCGAGCAGCTTGCGCTAACTTCTTTGCGTAATATCATCGGCGAGATGGCTTTGGATGATACTTTGTCTTCAAGAGACACCATTAACACCAAGCTGCAGTTGATTATTGATGTGGCAGCCAGTAAATGGGGAGTTAAAACTAACCGTATCGAACTTAAAGACATTAATCCGCCGGCTGATATTCAACGTGCCATGAATGTACAAATGGAAGCTGAGCGTAATAAACGTGCAGCGATTTTGAATGCTGAAGGTAGAAAAGAATCTGAGATCTTAAAAGCGGAAGGTGACAAACAAGCGCTTATTAGAAGAGCAGAGGGGCAAGCTCAAAAGGTCAGGCTTGAAGTAGAGGCTGAAGCGATTACTGCTAAATCATATATAGAACACGTTAAGTCAGCTGGGGCAACTAAGGAAGTGCTGCAATTGATGTATATGAATACTTTAGCGAAACTAGCAGACGGTAAAGCCAACAAGATCTTCTTGCCTACTGAGTCTATAACTGCTCTTGGGGGACTTGCTGCAGCTGGTGAGCTGTTTAATACGAAGATGAGTCCGCCTGCAGTTGAGGGTTAGGAAAGTGCCTACTATCATAGTTTGACTTTCATTAAATGGATTCATATAACAACTCCTTTCTTCACTACTACATACTCAAAGATTATTAGGTAGATACCAATGGGGTTTGGGCTTTTGATTTGAACGGCTAATTTAAATTTAAGAGGGTCATTTAACCCCTGTCCTGATATGATTATTTTATGCCATTACACTTAGTTCATTATATTATCGCTGGCTCACTACTATTAATAGAAGCATTTAGCCCTGGCACATTTTTGTTTGTTTGTTTCGCTTTGGCAACTGCAATTACTGGTGCAATTGAGCATTATGCTCATTTGGGTTTGCAAGTGGATCTGGCTCTTGATCTTGCTTTGAGTATATTTTTCTTGTTTACTATTAGACCATTTCTCAAAGCAGTGGTCAAGGTTCCAGCTGAGCAAGATCCGCGTAATTATGGCAGCTACACTGAGAAGTTGATGGGTAGAGAAGCGATGGTCTTTAAAGCAATTACTAAAGTAGAAGCTGGTCTTGTGAAACTACTAGATTTTGATGAGACTTGGCTTGCCAAATCTGAAGATGGCAGTGAGATCGGACAAGGTAGCGCAGTTATAATTAAACAGATAGAGGGTAATCATCTGGTAGTGAGTGTCAAGGAGCCTGCGTGAGCGAAAGCAAGTCTTCCCAAAATAACCTAATTATTTTTACAGGACCTTCTGGAGTTGGTAAGGGCACTATCGTTAAGCAGTTATTTTCCGAAATCAAAAATATTAAGTTCTCTATAAGCTGTACCACTAGAGAGATGCGTCCTGGTGAAAAAGATGGAGTGAATTATTTTTTTAAATCACGTGATGAGTTTGAAGCGATGATTGCAGCTGGTGATTTTTTGGAATATGCTGAGTTTGTTGGTAATCTTTATGGCACACCGCGCTCTTTTGTTGTTGATACACTTGATTCGGGGAATGATGTTTTTTTGGAGATAGAAGTGCAGGGTGCTATTCAAGTAATGAAAAAATGTCCAGAGGCTTTGACTATCTTTTTGATTCCACCTTCTCTTGAAGAATTGGAACGCCGCCTGCGCAAGCGTGGTACTGAGCCAGAAGAAGTTTTGCAAAAACGTCTTGAAAAAGCCAAAGAAGAAATGAAATTCACTGGGCAGTTTAAATTCACTGTTGTTAATGATGATGTTGATATTGCAGTGAGGAAGTTGAAGGCGTTGATTTTGGGGGCTAGGGTTTAGGCTGCAAGCCCAAATAGAGTACTTACTTCATTTGCATTACTATCAAAGATTAGGGGCCTAGTGCAGCTTGGCTTTTGACTAACGGTTTCTTGAATAATTGCTTTAGCTGCTTGAATAAGATGGTTTTGTGGATTGATAGTAGCGTCATTGTTATAAGCTTCACTTAGATCCATCATAATTACAGGTTTTGCTTTATGGGCCGTTGCGACCGCTAGAAAGTTAGCCAGTTGAGATTGTTGGTGTTTTGCAGAAACCATTTTATTTTTTTTCACAAAAGTTGAGAGATTGATTTTATGTTCAATATACAAAGTTGTTTGTAAATCAGGGTCTTTTGCAATTGCATCAAAATTAAAGCTAGAAAGGCTTTTATCAGATTGTACAATTGTGAGTCTTGGATTCTTTCTTTCTTTGTGATTTTTATTAAAGACTAGATCACCATTGTCTCTATCAAAATATATTATCTCTGATCCAGGGCTAGTATTACTAAAGCGAATCATTCTAGGATTGGCTTGCAGGGGATCTAGTAAAACTCTTGCTACAAGTTCTGTGTATGCTGTTCTTGGATCTTGCAGGTCAATATCTGCTAGGGCATCACTACCATCTGCATTAATCAATAAAGGTTTTTGGTCAACAACATCAACACCAATTTGTTCTACTATAAGACCTGCTTCAATGAGTTTTGTATTAAATTTTACTTCTGCAAATAA
>JAQCFG010000062.1 GCA_027618255.1 Cyanobacteriota bacterium | reverse complement strand
CACCCCGGGTATCACAAATTTGTGATACCCGGGGTGGGCTTTGGGGGTGGGCTTTGGGGATGTTGTAGAATGGTAGTTCTGTTTAAGGCAGGTGAATATGTCAATATCTAAAGTTTTAATTGCGAATAGAGGTGAAATTGCGTTGAGGGTTATTCGAGCTTGTAAAGAGCTAGATATTAAAACTGTCGCCGTTTACTCCGAGGCCGATGAAGATAGCATGCATGTGATTATGGCCGATGAGGCTTATTGCATTGGTCCAGCACTTTCATCAAAAAGCTATCTGAGTATTCCGACAATTATAAGTACGGCTCTGATTGCAGGAGCTGATGCGATTCATCCTGGTTATGGTTTTCTTTCTGAGAACGCACATTTTGTAGATGTTTGTGCTGAGCACAATATCAAATTTATTGGACCAAGTTCTGACGCGATCAATCGTATGGGTGACAAAGCAACAGCACGTGAAACAGTGATGGCTGCAGGGGTTCCAGTGGTACCTGGTTCTGATGGTTTGGTTGAATCAATTGAAGCAGCGATAGATCTGGTAGAAAACACAATCAAGTATCCAGTGATCATCAAGGCAACTGCCGGTGGTGGTGGACGAGGAATGAGAGTTTGTTACAATACCGAAGAATTGAAGCGCAACTTTGTTGCTGCACAAACAGAAGCCAAAAATGCTTTTGGCAATGCTGGTGTATACATAGAAAAATTTATTACTCAAATGAAACACATTGAAGTGCAAATCTTTGCAGATAGTCATGGCAACTGTGTCCACATGGGTGAGCGGGATTGCAGCGTGCAACGCCGTCACCAAAAACTAGTTGAAGAAGCTCCTTCTCTCGTTGTGGATAAAGCATTGCGTGAAAAAATGGGAGCTGACGCAGTCAAAGCAGCCAAAGCTGTTAACTATGAAGGTGCTGGAACGATTGAATATATTTTTATACCAGAGACTAAAGAATATTATTTCATTGAAATGAATACGCGTATTCAAGTTGAGCATTGTGTTACAGAGATGGTGACAGGATTTGATTTAGTGCAATGGCAATTGCGTGTTGCAAACGGTGAAGAATTTGATTTTGATCAAAGTGATATCAAGATCAACGGCCACTCTATAGAGTGTCGAATCAATGCCGAGGATTCTACTCGCAACTTTATGCCTTGCCCGGGCCACTTAACTGGTTTTATGCCTCCTGGTGGACTTGGAGTGAGGGTAGACACCCATTGCTACACTGACTATTTTATGCCGCCAAATTATGATTCTTTGATGGGAAAATTAATTGTTTGGGCTAGAACCAGAGAACAAGCTATTAAACGTATGCAGCGTTGTCTTGACGAATTTACCATCACCGGCATCGAGTCTACCATCCCTTTTCATAAGCGGGTCATGGCAAATCCGGTTTTTCAAACTGGTGAGGTTTGTACTGATTTTATTGAAAAACATATGACTATTTAGTGGCTTGAAAGTCTTTTAAAAATAAGTTAACATTATACTCTTGTATAGACACGGGCGGACGTGTTATATTGATA
This sequence comes from Cyanobacteriota bacterium, assembly GCA_027618255.1. Classification (NCBI taxonomy): domain Bacteria; kingdom Bacillati; phylum Cyanobacteriota; species Cyanobacteriota bacterium. Next base: position 9,486 of record JAQCFG010000062.1, on the reverse strand, counting down.
TAGCAAGAATGACAAATCGAACAGAATTATTGAAAGAACAAAGAATTAGAATACCTTATTCAGCTGGTTTGGACCATACATTAACTGGTGTTAAAGCTAGTAAATTAGGAAGAGGAATGGATTCTTCCAATCCAGAATATAAACCACTTAGTGATAGGAAATTAGCTTGTGAAATAGCCAGAGTAGAAGGATTTTGTGAATCAGGTTACGCAAAATCAACAACAGATGACCCTGCTAGACGTAGAGTTGTTATAAAGAATGACCTTGCTGCAGTACAATCTAAAATAAGCTCTAATAAAAATGAAGACTCAGACTTCAAAAACTTTGTTGATCTTTTGGACATTTATGAAGTACCTGTAATTAAAGCTGGATGGCATGATAACCCTGCAATGAAAAGACCGACCATTCTAGTTTTTGCGTACCCTGATGAAGTGGAAAACACTATTGGAAGGCTTAAACTAGGTCAGTATTTACATAAGCTTGCTCATGTCTACGATTGTCAGGAGGTAAGACCAGAGTCTGAAGTTCAGGGTCTCCTTTTCTGTAAGTATGAAGGAGCAGCGATACCAAAAGCAACAGGTGGTAGGTATCAAATGTTCGGAGTAGATGCTTCACCGGCAATGAGAGACGCTGAGAATATGGCTGATCTACTTTCTTATCGTTGGAAGTATATTCCAGGAAAGGGAATTAGAAATGAATTTGACCAATTTGATAATACTACTGGTGGAGCTGGTATTTGTTATGCAATTCGCGATGATCAATTAATTCCGGTATTGAGAGATAGTGATCCACTTCGTGAAGACGGAAGTAGAGATCCATTGGTAAAAAATGTCCCGTACACTTGTAATTTTGCAACAACGATAGATTTAACAGCGAAGAGGGCAACTTCTGTAGAAGGAGCTTTGAGAAGGTTGCCTGACCACATGCCGCCAGAGGCTCAAAGACAAATATGGACAATGCCTTATAGATATAGATCAGAACCTGATGATGGTAGTAATGAGCAAACTCGTCTTGATCCTTATAGTGGAATAGGACTAATTCTACCAGATAGTTATTATAGAGATGAAGCTGAGAATGGGAGAGAAAAAGAAACAGATTTTCTTATAAATGCCACTGCTACTGGTGTTGCTAACTTACAGGTAAGAAGAGAAAGTGGTTCAGATACAGAATATTTTGAAGCGGAAGGTTGAAATTAACTCATTTTGATCTTGATCAAATTATTTATTAAGCCGGTCTAAAGGCTATTGTGAGTTTGGTCTCAGATGTTTTACTTGAGCCAGACCCAGATTTTGCAGGGCTAGACGTTTTAGGAGCTTTAGAACTTGATTTCGCTGCAGTTGATTTAGCCGCCGCAGTTCCCTTCGGACTTGGAGCTGTCTTCGCATTCGCCTTCGTAACACTCGGCGCACTAGTCCTGCTAAAGCCATCACTATGACTTGCCCTCGGTCTTCTAATACTTGTCTCTCTAGCGACACGTGCCTTTTCTTTTTGGGCTTCTTGAATATTTTCAATACGTTCTGCAATTTTGGGTGCTTCAATTTGAATTGGCTGCGCGCGTTCTATACTGGCGCGAGTTTCTTTACCCCAGTTGAGTGATTCTTTGAGAGTGTTGTTGAAAATTTCTTTAAGGGTGATTGGATCTTGTCGACGTGCAGGTTCATTGTTTTGCAAGGCGTCGAGATAGAACAGTTTGCCAATCGCATTTGCAGAAAGATTGAGGTAAGACCAGAATTCTTGTCCTTTGCCGGCGTACTTACTAATCATATTGGCAGCAGAGCCAAAGAGCATAGTCCAACCACTGGCAATATATCTACCACGCCCAGCTTCATAGTGAATTGATTTGAGTTTTTCTAACTCAACTCCCATACCAACAGCATCACGTATGGAGGCAAAGGCTTTGGCGCCGGTGAGCATATACATTAATGAACTTGCTGATGTCAGCGCACCAGTGACTAATCCCAACATACCGCTTCGTTGCCTATCAAAAATTGCAGCTGGATTTGCTTTGAGTTCTGAACATGCTTGCTTAAATGCTCTCCAAGTTGTTTGCACATTATCATTAAAGTTGAGATATTTTGATTTACCTTCGATAGTTTCTAGTGCTGGCAATGCGTTGTAGGCACCAATCCACAGACCACGATAATTAGTAATTTCTTTTGTTGGTGCAAGTACTGTTGTAATAGCATCTCCAATTTGTGAAATTCCAAGCAAGTATTTTCCGTCTTTGAATGCATCTACTGCACCTGATGCTCCGGAAACAACTCCAATTGCTAGTTTGGCAAGCCAGGTAGAACTTGTATTAAGAGCTAGTTTCAGTTTGCTTTGTTCTGGTAATAACCTACTAGTAAATGAAGTGACACCACAAACCACACTGGTTACCAGATGAACGATTTTTCGTAAGTCGATCAACATATATTGGAGTGTCTTTTTTTGTTCAGCTTCAATATCACCAAAGGTCTTAACTTTCTTGTGATGTAAGAGCTCAAGATCATTTGTGATATCACGTCCTAGTTCTTCAGTTTGCGTTGTTGGAAGTTTTTCTTGCACGGCAGAGCCAGGGCTCAGTTCTTGAGACTCAGGGTTGACGAATTTAATTGGTTGTGTACTAACCATTTATCGACACTCGGCCATTTCCTCGTTTCTCTATATGGATAATTGATCCATATAATCGCACCATGCTTTACGCTTTACGAATTCATAATGCCTTAATATTTTAGCATGATCCGTATATACTAATTCTTTAGGTGTTATAACTTAGGGGTTCTTACGCCTTTGGCTTAGGATGACGCCTTTATTTATACTTCTTATGTAAATCTTCAATCATTCCCTTAGCTCTTTCATTACCAAGTTTGGCTGCCAATTGCATATTTTCCCACGCTTTATCAAAATTGTGAAGATTCTTGTAAGTGAGTGCCAAACTTAAATAGAAATCATCTTTAAGGGCAGAATTGTTGACAATGCCTAAATTAATGGCTTTTTCAAGATAGGACAGGGCAGATTTATAGTTAGTGGAGCCGATATTAATATCAGCAACTTCCATGCAGCGCTTGAGCAAGTAAGACTCTAGTTTGAGGCTAGAGACTGCTGTTTTGTTTTTCTTGTCTAATTTGCGAGTATTGAGGTAATTAAGACCAGCTTCCAGTATCTCAAATTCTTGATTGATTTGGTTGCGTCTTTGACTAATTTCTATAAAATATTCTTGTTCGAGTTTGAGTTTGTTAGCTTTGCCAATGAGCTTAACGATCAAGTCTGCTCTATCGTTGACATTGAGTATTTCAACTAGCTCTACAAAGCTGTCTTTGAAGTCAATAGGGATGCTTTTGATGTTTTCATCTAAGAATTTACTGGCTTGTTTGTATTTTGCAAGTTTGATTTGAGAATAGAGTAAGAGAGTATCAAGATCTTCATCACTGGTTCTCAAGCGAAGTTTGGTCTTTTCTAGAATATTTTGTGCTTTGGCAATTTTGAATTCTTTGAGTAATTGCCTGGCTTCTTTAATATTGGATGATTTGAAACTAAGTAAATCAAAGATGAAATAACCGGTTCCTGATACCAAGATTAGGGTTATTAGAACTATTAGTTTTTCTCTTCTAGATGCGATGAACACAAAAGTATTATAGCAAGTTGTAAGCTGTCCCTAGCGCTTCATTATCTTTAAAATCAAAATAGTAAGGAAAAACAAACCAAGAAGAGCTCCGGCTAGGATGCTCATTGTTAGTGGGTCAGGAGTTGGGGTGATCACTGCTGCAATCACAAATGCCCCAAGTATCACATAGCGCCAGAGACGCAACAGGCTTTTGCTGCTGACAATACCAAATTGTGCCAGGCTGATTAAGACAATCGGTAGTTGAAAACTAATGCCACAAATGCTGAGAATGGATAGCTCTAAATTGATAAAATGTTCTAGTCCATAGCGAGCTTCAACTAGTCCTTGACCGAAACCAAGTAAGAATTCTAACAAAGAAGGTAATGTGAAGAAATATGCAAAGGACATTCCTAGCCAAAATAATATTGGTGAGCTAATCAGTATTGGACCAAGTAGATTTGATTCTTTGTCTTTAAGACCAGGTCTAAGAAAGCCTTCTATTTGTTGTAGTAAAAGTGGCATGGTGATTACTACAGAACTAAAGATAGAAACTTTGATGCTGGTCATAAGTAATTCACCAGGTTTGATTTGAAAAAAACTTGAGCCTGCTGGAGCTAGTGCTTGAAGTATTGTGATTATTTGATGAGAGAAATTAAAAGCAAGTATGAAAATAGCAAGAAGTGCAATTACTGAGATGATTAATCGATTACGCAACTCTGTCAGGTGTTCACTGATATCTGTGAGTAGACCACCTTCTCTTACAGCCTTATAGTCTTCACGTTTGTGTTTTGGTTCTGGCATACTTAACGGCTTCTTGCAAAACGCACGGTCACTAAATTGTCGCCATAAAGCAGAGTCACCGAGCTGTGATCAGAGCTTAAGCTCTCTGCTTGGTTTAAGTCTATAACCGCAGAGACTTCGCCTGATTCACTGTCGCAAGTATATAAGTCACCAGATTTTGCTAGTTTGACTGACATTGCTTGCCTAAATCCAATATTGATCCTGGAAGCAATTTCAACTCTTACCGTTTTCCCTTGTAACCTTTGCAGGAAAGTATTGGCTTCAACTAAGTCTTGTCCTGTTAATGGCATTAAGTTTGGCTCTCCTTGACCTTCGCTCTTTCTCTAATTAAACCATATATAATACTGTCTACGATTGCATCCCAGCTGGCTTTGACTATGTTTGGGCTAACTCCAATGGTATCCCATGAATCTACCTGGGAAGCCCCATCGGCTAGTTTCTTAGGACGATCTTGTACATGTGCGCAGCCAGTAGTGACTTGAACTTTGGTTATTGCCGCAGTACCAAGGTGACTATCTAAAATCCTTACTTTGAAATCAAGCAAATGAAAATTATCGATCTCTGGATAAAAATCTCTTAGTGATTTACGTAAAGCTTGATCCATGGCATTTGCAGGACCGTTGCCAAGACTAGCAGAATGAAATTCCTTGTCTCCAATTTTAACCCTTACAGTAGCTTCGGTCTGTTCACCATTGACGATTCTTACATTGGATTCAATAGTGCTAAAGAAATCTGGTAATGATTGAGGTTTGGTTTCATTGAGTACTTGGCGCACTAATAAATCAAAACTGGCTGCTGCATTTTCGTAGCTATAACCTTGATGCTCAAGCTCTTTGAGTTTGGTGAGGACTGCTTGTGCAGTTTCTTTTGCTTCGTTGTCAGAATTGAAATCAAAACCATTGTTGTTGAACCAGTCAAGGATATTGCTCACTCCAGATTGTTCAGAAACTACAACTCGAGTGAAATTGCCAACGCTCGCTGGGTCTATATGTTCGTAACTTGTTTTATCCTTGGCAATTGCGCTTGCGTGCAGACCGCCCTTGTGGGTGAATGCTCTGTCGCCGACAAAAGGCTGTGATTGATTGAGATTCATGTTGGCGATTTCTGAGATTTGTTTGGCAACCTTGGTGAGTTTGTTTAAGTTGCCTTTTGGTAAGCAAATTAAATTATCATCACTGTATTTAAGTTCTAGGTTTGGAATAATAGAAAGTAAGTTGGCATTACCACAACGCTCACCGTAGCCATTGATGGTGCCTTGTACTTGGATTGCACCAGCTCGGATTGCACGTATACTATTGGCGACAGCAAGCTCGCTATCGTTATGCGCATGAATCCCAAAATCTATGCCAGAAGCCCCAGCAAAAGCCTCTACCATCTCTTGGGTAATCCGATAAACATCCTCAGGCAATGAACCGCCATTGGTGTCACAGAGTATCATTCGACTAGCTCCAGCTTTGGCTGCAGTCTCGATAAATTGCTTGCAATATGCAGGATTAGTTTTATAGCCATCAAAAAAATGCTCGGCATCGACAAAAACCTCTCTACCTTCTGATCTTAGATATTCGATACTTTCATTGAGCATTGCAAGGTTTTGTTCCAGGCTAGCTTGCATTGTTGTGTCAATTTGCCAAGCAGAGCTTTTGGCAACGATACAAATGATTTGAGTTTCAGCTCTCAGTAATGCTTTGAGTATAGGATCTTCGTTCACCTTGGTATTGGCTTTGCGAGTACTACCAAAGGCTGTGAGTTTAGTGGTAGTTAGTTTGAGCTTGGCTGCTTCAACAAAGAAGTCTATATCTTTGGGGTTTGCTCCCGGCCAGCCACCCTCTACATAGGTGATTCCAAGATCATCGAGGATTTCAAGTATCTTTAGTTTGTCGTTGACACTAAAAGAAATATCACGCATCTGCGCGCCGTCTCTAAGTGTTGTATCGTAGATCTCAATATTTCTCATGAGCTTGACCAGTAAACAAGTATAGCAGTTAAAAAATAGCCCTCCGTTCAGGGAGGGCTTTTAATACCGACAAGTTTATTCCAAATGCTAATTATTGAGCAAATGATTTTCCTTCAAATAATTCGAAAGGATCATAGTCTATAAAATCACCATCTAAACTAGCACTCTCTGCTGATAATGGATCATCAATTCCGATTACAATACCGTCAATTACACCGTTGACTAAACCTGTGACTCCACCGACAACACCACCAATTACAAGTCCAACTGGGGTACCAATAAGTCTACCGATAAAACCGTCTCCAAGGTCCTCTGATAAATGGTTTGAACCATCAACAGCTTTAGCCGTGAAACCACGAATTAAGCCCATAACACCACCAATTGGTGCACCCACGACAGGTCCAACAATAGATAGAACTCCTTTTTCCATAGCTTTAGCTGGTTTAGCAATAACTATTGAAAGTAGTAGCGACAATGCTACAGGTATACATAGTATTTTTTTCATTTTCGCGATCTCCTTTTTTAGGCCATTAGTCCTTTTTACCCGTTAAATTGATGGCAAATGCCACCGATTTTGTATGCAAAGACGCAGCAAGTTATTTTGTGTTCCCAAAAAAAAGCCATCTCACAAGGAGAAGGCTTTTTACATTCAAAAACAAATCCAATGTTCTGATCAATTAAGCCAAAGCTGTTTGAGCGTGCTTCACGAAACCATCAGGAATTAATTGATATCCACCACCGTAAACAGTTTTGATATATTTTTTCTCGCCAGTTTCGATTCTAGATCTTAGATGTCTGATATGAACACGAATAGTATCTACGTCATCCACAGGTGAGTAACCCCAAACTTCTTTAAGAAGAGTTCCAGGACTAACTGTTTGACCATGGTTTTGCATTAAGCAATGAAGAACTTCAAACTCAATTGGAGTAAGTCTTAGGATGCGGTCATCAATCTTGATTTCACGTGACTCAGGCATTAATGTAATGTCGCCAGCGTGAAGAATTTCAGGGATTGATTGCGCCAAAGTTATAGCACCAGATCTTCTAAGAAGAGCTCTCACTCTAACAAAAAGTTCTGCAAGCTCAAAGGGCTTAGTTAAATAGTCATCAGCACCAGAATCAAAACCAGTAACTTTGTCTTCCGTTCTGCTTAAAGCTGTAAGCATAAGCACAGGAATTTCTTTGGTTTTGTCGTTTTGACGAAGTCTTTGACAAGCTGTAAAACCGTCAAGATTAGGCATCATCAAATCTAAAATAATTAGGCTTGGTGGGTTTTGTTGAATTAGGGCAAGACCATCAATAGCGTTGTCAGCTGATTCGACAGAGTATCCTTGCATCTCTAAATTAGAGGTGACCAGCTCAAGAATTGCTGGATCATCGTCTACTACAAATATTTTTTGTTGATTTTCGTTCATAATGATCTATATTAGCAAGAAATTATTAAAAAATGCAATACATAATAAAAGAATTCGTAATTTCTTTATTATTGCGTATGGCCAATTATTCAATTTCTTCGGAAATCTCTGATTTATCCTCGTCTTTTCCCTGTTTTATAGCTTTGATACTAGCAAAGAAGTCATTAATGTATTGACCAACTTTACTGCTTTTCTTCTCTGTTTTGAGTAATTCTGAATAAAAAGTTTGGATACGGTTGCGTAATAATTCAGGATTTGCGTAACTTGTCAATCTTCCTTCTTGGGCTGAGGATATCTCACCGGTTTCTTCAGAAACAACTAGAATCAATGAATCAGTTATTTCACTAAAACCAATTGCCGCTCTATGCCTGGTACCATACTGCCAATCGAGCTTAGGGTTTTCAGTCATAGGCAGGATGACGCCAGCTGCAATCACTGTGAAGCCTTTTAGGATTACCGCTCCATCATGTAGTGGTGACTTGGGATTGAGAATTGTTAACAGTAATTCTTGGCTGAGTGTGGCATTAAGACTTTTGCCGGGGTTGATGTAGTATCTATCGACATTGGCTTTTTCAATTGCAATCAAGGCGCCAATTTTGTTTTTTTGGAGATTGGCAAGTGATTGAATAATCTCATCACAAGCATCGTTGATGCTTTTCTTGGATTCTGCAATATGCAGGTAGTCAACCAAAGATAGATTACCACCGAGTTGCATTAGTACCCGCCTGAATTCTGGCGCAAAGATGACAATCAAACCTATTAATATAGTAGGTGAAAAAATCTCGAGTAATCTGGTAATGATTTGCAGCTTGAGGGCGTAGCAAAGTAGGATTACCGGAATAATTAAAACCAAACCTCGTAAAACTCTCTCTGCTTGCGTTCCTTGGAACCTCATATAAACTTGATAAATTAACCAAGTGATAAATGCAAGTTGGATGATCAAGCTTGCCATACTCAGAGGGTTCAATTCTAAATCTAGAAATTTGTAGAGAAATTCCTTTAAGTCAATGTAGTTTAGGTTGATATTGGTGTTTTCTATTTTACTTGGCCTCTGTGTATATTATGCCCTATTTTGTAATTAGTGTAGCGAAGATAAGGCTGTTTTGTGTAACTATGTAATTAACAGAAAGCTCAACAAAACGAATTCTCCAAAAAACGGTCTCCGCAAAACCAGCAGCCTCTGTGAGCCTGCTAGTAGGCGTTTTGCTCCAAATGTTTTTTGTCAAATTGTTTGGTTGAGCTTCCTTAGATTTTAGTAAAGGGACTTAGTCCTGACTATTTCAAATGCACTGGCATCTTGTCATTCCGCAAAATATCATCAATATCCTCAGCCTGAACCATGATATGAGATTGACCATTATTGACTAGGACCAAAGCAGGTTTGGTAGCGCGGTTATAGTTTGAAGCCATGCTGTAGTTGTAAGCGCCAGTTGAATAAACAACAAGGATGTCATCTTGCGCTGCTTTAGCTAGCTCGATGTCACGAATTAATACATCGCCAGACTCGCAGTACTTACCAGCGACGGTAACTAGCTCAGTGTCTTTGTTTGGATCTTTGCCATCAATTTCTGCAATGTATTGTGCCTGATACATTATCGGTCTTGCGTTATCCGCCATTCCGCCATCAATGGCAATATATTTGCGGACATTGGGGATGTCTTTGATATTGCCTACCTTATACACAGTTATGCCAGCTGGACCAACTATGCTTCTGCCTGGCTCCGTAAGAA
>JAQCFG010000061.1 GCA_027618255.1 Cyanobacteriota bacterium | reverse complement strand
TGCTGTCACTCTCTGATAACAAGCTCTCTCCAGTTCATGCAATAGAAAAGCTTACAGAATATACTGACAGATTGAAAAATTCTTGGTTGCCATGGCTATTGGATATAACATCAATATTGTTGGTGGCTCACATCCCACTCAAGATGGGGAAGACGTGAATTATAGTTACTTCTTTGAGTCAGATTTGATTTAGTTTTATGAAATTGTCTTCAATCCGTTCTTAAACCTGAATTGTCACTGATAACTGCAAATATTCGCCCTGGGTCTGCTTTATTGATATCTATCAATTCTCGCAAGCTGTTTTTGTCATTAACAGTCCAAGGAATAAGATATTTAGATTCTTGCTTGGCAAGTTGGAGTATTGCTTGGCGGCTGTCTGAGCCTTCTTTGATGCAGTCAAAATCTGGATAGAGGTAATCAATAAGCTTGAATAATTGAGGGAAATTGTTTTGGAGTCTTTGTAGCTCATCTGCCTGTGCAAAATTGAAGGCAAATTTGGCTTGCGGGCAAGCTCCTATAATGGCTTCTCTTAGACCTTCAAGAATTGCGATGCTGAAGCTATGGAAAATCACTGTGGCATTAGCTGGTAGGTGCATGAGTTGAGTTTTAAATTTGCGAATGTATTCAGGAACATCATCAAGCTCTACTTTTAATTCAATTGATAGAGTGCCGCTGTAATCATGCAAAGCAGTCATCAAGTCTTTGAAACTTGGCACAGTTGCCATTGCTTGCTTATCATCAAAGAACCTTGGGTTAGTAGTTGCTGCAGTTGCCTTAGACAGTTCTGCTAAACTAAGTTTGCTAACGAGGCTGGACTCGTCTCCATTAATAGCAGATAAATTATCATCATGAAAAACACAAAATGCAGTATCAGGATCCTGATTTACTTCTTTGCAAAGCTGCACGTCAAACTCCATGCCCATTGCAGCTGGATCGTGCGATGCTCTTGTTAAAGCTGCTAAGCCGTTTTCAGCTAGGCTCGGTAAGTTTGCTACAAACCTGTTTTGTGAATTGCGATTGAAGTTGTGTAGTCCTCTATGGTGTATTAGTCCGATTTCTTTAGTCATAATGCGGTTTACCGTATCTCTCAAGCATAATTTGATAGATCTCATCATTTTTGCAAACAATAAAAAAGTTAATTATGCCATTGCCGGTATAGCCTACAGACTTGATTCCAGCATCTTCCTTGCGTAGTAGTCTTAGGTGTCCTGGTGCAAATTTGTGCCTGGTACACTCACAGATTCCCAAAACTAATTTGGCTCCTTGCGCTTCTATCCAAGCCATCTCTTTTTTAAGTTCTTTGGGAACTGTTTTGTGTTTAGCTTTGGACATTAAATGATTTTAGGTCCTTTGTAGATGATTGGAGCTTCAGCAAAAATCGGTTCTAGTTCTATGAGCGCTGCTTGCAGGTGAGGTGTTTGCCAGTGTGCCGCTTCAGCTTCAGGGTCTTGCCATTCTTCAAAAGAAACAATCGTATTTGGGTCTTCTTGGTTTTGATAGAAGCCATAGTCAAGGGCGCCTTGCTCTTCTCTACTTGCATGAGCTAGTTTAGTTAAGCTGTTAATCATTTGCTGCGTACTGCCTTCTTTGGCTTTGAGAATAGCAATGGTGTAGACCTTCATGCGTTCGATTATATCTTATCGACAGCAAGTTTGTAAGTCGGATCTTCAAGTACGTTGACGTCTATGAGTTCTTCAGCGTTTTTGAGCAGTTTAAGGCAATCAGAACTCAAGTGCTTCAGGTGAATTTTCTTACCAATTTTGAGATAGCGTCCAGTGATTTTATTCCGAATGTAGTGAAAACTCGAGAGCTTGTTCTCGGAGGATTGAATTGAATGAGGGTCAAATAAATCAAGTAGTTTGTGTATGAAGACTTGATACTATCAGATTTTCAGGCTTATTTTAGACCATGTTTTAAGTTTTAGATTTGTTTAGTTTGAAGCAGGTTAGAATAGAACTTATGCCACATTTAATTCTTGAATATACAAAGAATCTTGACGCTGAAATTAAATCAAAGCAGTTACTTGAAAAAACTCATTGGGTGATGCTTGATTCTGGGCTCTTTAATCCCGAGGCTGTTAAATCAAGAACCAGATGTCTGGAAGAGCATTTGCTAGGAACTAAAAAAGAAGGGACTAGTTTTATTCATATTGCTGTGGCTTTGCTTGAGGGTAGGACGCTAGAGCAAAAGAAAGAATTGAGTAAGGCTATTTCTGCTTGTATTAAAAGTGAGTTTGCTAATTTAGGCTCAGTGTCTGTCGAGATTCGAGATATGGACAAGGCTAGTTATAGTAAGTGATTTTGTCATTGTGACGAAGTAAGCCAGGCTTGATCAACAGTGATGGGGAATATTACAGCATCACATCAACCAAGATCGGACTATGTTCAGCAATTGGTAAGGCTTCAAATTGATAATTGAAATCATGTAGGGTACGAGGATTCATTGGTCTATGTCTGTCAGCTAATGGTTTAACAAAAATCCAATCGATTTTGACTTTGGCTTTGCCAAAAAGTTTTTTGTATTCATAAGTTGTGATAAAACCTTTTTTGCCACGTTGATTGGAATTGGCAAGTAACTTCTCTGAGTTACTGTAATTAAATTCCTCGATGCCAGCAAAGTCAAACTTGTTACCATCACTAAATTGAAACTTTTCAAGATTGCGGAAAATCTTAGCTGCTCTATTTCTCATAAATATCGGTACATTTGAGACTGTCGGATTGTTTTTCTTGCGATAACCACCAATAATGGTGGAACTAAGATTGGTAATGAAAGCAAATGGATTGAGATAAGTGATAGCTTTTTTGGCAAGTACTTGCGGGTCTGTAACAGTCTGCTTGATTGCCTTGCCAAGATAGAATGGCCCAGAGTTTTTTTCAAAGTTGTTTAAGCCAGCGCCAAGTATAATTGGATTCTTGTACCCTTGAATGTAACTAAGTAGATAATGAAGTTGCATTTCTCGACATGCCGGACTTGCTCTATTCTCTAGTTGGGTGCTAATGACTAAAACCGGTTCGTTATTAGGTAAGATGATTTCTGCGGTCAGTGCCACGCGACCACCTCTGCGTATTTCATCGATATAACCTTCACCGGCTCTGTCTTTGATTTTTTTACGTAGCTTGTCTGGTGATCTGTCTTGAAGGTATTTCCCCTCTTCTTCAAACCAGTTATAACAGGCTGGTAGACGGATTTTACCAAGTCTATTGATTGGAAACTTGGACACAATTGCATTACCATGCAAGCCTTTAAAATCATCAGACTTGAAATTAGCACTGAGTTTGAAACTATTTTTTTGAGTTTCAAGATGTGCTAGGTAAGGATTAAGTTCTTTCTTTTGTTCTTGTGGCTCAATTGTTTCTTGAGGTATCCTCTTGAGCAAACTTGGGCTGGCTTCAATAAACTCAGGCACGAAAGCATAGTGCCCATGCATCAAGTTGGCAAATTCTTCTACATTGTTTTTGAAACCAGAACGCTCTGTTTGCCAGTCTGCTGAGTTTAGTATAAAGATGTCAGTAGATTTAAGTAGCTCTAGGTCAGTTGATGAATTATTCTTACTAGACTTGTTTTGAAAGTCGGAATTATCTCCAAAGGCAACACGCGCATTCCGCGCGGTTGCTACCTTTTTTTGAGCGACCTGTACATCGAAACTGTGTTTCGAAACAGGTCTACTACTATTTAATAGAGTACTGAGATATTTAAAATCTAGATTATAAATATTCCAATGAACCACTCGAAAAAAATACTTGCCTAGTTGCTCGTTATACCTCAAACCTGGGTCAGTAAGGTCAGGTTTGAGTTCATAAAGTACACTATGAAGCGTGTCCCCGAGCTTGCTCATGGTTGCTTTGCTTGGTTTGGTGCTACTCAATACTTCTTTGATTTCTTGAATTTTGATCGTTTCAGTCGCATCTAATCCCTTGATGAGTTTGGCTTCAAGGGGATTGCTGATAATTAATGATAAAAGGCAGCTCAGGCTGAAGAATTGAACTATAAACATGTATAGCCTAATATTATCACGATGGCATGCTGATTTTGAGTAAATAGTTTTCGCAGAAAGTCTAATAAATAGATATAGTTAATCTAATGAAAGTCAAAGCAGCAGTAGCTTGGGGTCCTAAACAAGAACTAAGTATAGAAGAAGTAGATTTGCAAGCGCCCCAAAAAGGCGAAGTGCTTATTCGTATCGTGGCAACAGGTGTTTGTCACACAGATGCCTATACTTTGTCTGGCGCTGATCCTGAGGGAATCTTTCCGGTTATATTGGGTCATGAAGGTGGTGGCATTGTAGAAGAGCTTGGTGAAGGAGTTACTAGTCTCAAGAAGGGCGACCATGTTATTCCGCTTTATACACCTGAATGCGGTGAGTGCAAGTTTTGCAAATCTGGTAAAACTAATCTCTGTCAAAAAATCAGAGCAACTCAAGGCAAAGGCTTGATGCCGGATGGCACGACACGATTTTCCAAAGACGGTAAACCAATTTATCATTATATGGGGACTTCGACTTTTGCTGAATATACAGTGGTGCCGGAAATAGCTCTCGCCAAAGTCAATCCTCAAGCACCATTAGACAAGGTTTGTCTTTTGGGTTGCGGTGTAACTACCGGGATTGGTGCTGTTCTCAATACCGCCAAAGTAGAAGCGGGAGCTACTGTTGCTGTCTTTGGACTTGGTGGAATCGGACTATCCGTTATTCAAGGAGCCACTATGGTCAAAGCAGGAAGAATTATTGCAATTGACACTAACCCAGACAAGTTTGAAATAGCCAAGAAGCTTGGTGCCACTGATTGTATCAATCCTAAAGATCATGACCAAGCAATTCAAGACTTGATTATTGAAATGACTGATGGTGGTGTTGATTACTCTTTTGAATGCGTGGGTAATGTAGAGCTGATGCGAGCCGCTCTTGAATCTTGCCACAAGGGTTGGGGCGAATCTATTATTATTGGAGTTGCCGGAGCTGGTGAAGAAATTGCTACACGTCCCTTTCAGCTTGTTACCGGTAGAGTCTGGCGTGGCAGTGCCTTTGGCGGGGTCAAAGGTCGTAGCGAATTAGCTGGCTATGTTGATAAATATATGTCCCAAGAAATCAATCTTGACGATATGGTGAGTTTTGAAATGCCGTTAGAGAGGATTAATGAAGCTTTTGATTTGATGCATCAAGGTAGATCTATCCGCACGGTCATCAAGTTTGACTAGATTGAATTAACCTGCTGACTTAGCTGCTTTGTTAAAGTTGCTTCTTCTTGGTTTATTAGATCCTGCTGCTGATTTACCTTTGAAAGATCCACCGCCGCTGCTTGAAGCGTTGCTTTTACCTTTGAATCTTGAGCCGCCGCCAGGAGCACCACCACCAGATCTTGGACCTCTATGAAAACCACCACCTGAGCTTGATGTCTCTGAGCCAGATTTTCTATTGAATCTGCCTCTGGCTCCACCGCCACCACCATTACTTGGTTTGCTATCACTATTAAGTGTTTCAGTACCTTGAACTCCTGGAAGTTGTGCAGGGTTGATTGTTAATTTGCTTGTGTATGCGATACGACTTATTTGTGCAAGTTCTTTGCCCGTTACTAGGTTAAGAGCTAGTCCCTTTTTGCCGGCTCTACCAGTTCTACCAATTCTATGTATATAGTCTTGATCAGCTCTTGGAAGATCATAGTTAATTACAACTTCAAGGTCATTAATATCAAGACCACGAGCTGCAACATCAGTTGCTACTAAAAGCTCGATGCTACCAGCTTTGAAAGCACCCATAACTCTGGTTCTTTTCTTTTGATCGATATCACCATGTAATGCTGCTGCAATATAGTCTTCGTGGACTAATCTTTTGGTAAGCTCATCTACTTTCATTTTGGTGTTACAGAAAATTATTCCTGATTTGACATTGTATTCAGTAAGAAGACGTTTAAGTGCATCAAGCTTGGGTGCACTTTTGAGATTGAAATATAGTTGTTCAATTTGCTGACTTTGTTCTTTGTTACCAGTGATATTGATTTTGATTGCTTTATTTTGGTAGCGCTCCATCAAACGTACAAGGTCTTGAGACATCGTCGCTGAGAACATTACAGTTTGTCTTTGTTGAGAAGTTTGACTAATGATGTCTTTCATATCATCACGGAAACCCATATCAAGCATTTGATCAGCTTCATCAAGAACTAAATATTTAACTTGATCAAGCTTAAGACTCTTGCGTCTCATATGATCCATTAATCTTCCAGGAGTACCAATTACGATATCGCAGTTATTTTTTAAAGCTCTAAGTTGTACGCTAATGTTTTGTCCGCCATAAATAGGCACGATAGAAATATCTTTGCGAAACTTGGTAAGTTTTTTGAGTTCGCCGGCTACTTGAATTACTAGTTCTCTGGTAGGGCACATGATTAATGCTTGAGTTGCCGAAATACCAGTATTGATTTTTTCAATACATGGGATGGCAAAAGCAGCTGTTTTACCTGTTCCGGTTTGCGCCTGTCCAATTAGGTCTTTTCCCTCAAGCAAAAGCGGAAGTGTTTCTCCTTGAATCTTGGTTGCATCATCATAACCAAGGGCTTCTATTGCCTGGATAGTTTCTTTGCTTATATTAAAATCTGTAAATTTAGCCATTGAGTTGCCAATCCTAGCACGTATTAACAGTTTGCGTGCTAGATAATGCTAATACTTATTGTTTGTTAAGTATTAGCCCTGTTTCGAAACAAAGTTTCGATGTACAGGTCGCTCAAAAAAGGTAGCAACCGCGCGGAATGCGCGTGTTGCCTTTGGTGATAATTCCAACTTTCAAAACAACTCTATAGACCTCTTTCGAAACCGAAGGTTTCGTGTAATGAAGCTAATACTGGCTATTTTCTTGTGTGGCACTTTTACCACAGGTCAAGGGAGTATCCCAATGTTAATATGAAGTCAAATGGCTTGTTTACTATGCGATTCTCCTGAGCAAGAAGAACTTGGTAACAAGGATATATATAAAGTAGTTAAATGTAGTTGTTGTGGTTTGCATTTTTTGGATCCGATACCTAGTGAGCAAGCACTGAATGAATATTACAACTCTGAGCAAAACCAGGGGCACTATGTCAAAGTCGCTGAACGCAAGATCAAATCTGGCAAGCGCAAGCTGACCAAACTAATTAAATACACCAAGGGGCAAGCTTTTGTTGACATTGGTTGTAATGCAGGCGCTAACACTGAAGCCGCTCGTCAGCTTGGCTTTAGCACTCTTGGTATTGATTTGAGTGAGGGTGCAATTGACAACGCTCGTGAGCTTTTCCCGGAAAATCGTTTTGAAGTGATGACTATTGAGACCTTGGTTCAAGAAGTAAAAGAAAGTGGCAATGGTTTTGATTTGGTTTTTTGTTCTGAAGTTATTGAGCATGTTACCGATCCTCATAGTTTTGCAAAATCACTTAATGCAATTATGAATCCAGGAGCGATACTTTATCTCACTACTCCTGATGCCGGACATTTTTGCGTGCCTCGTGATTTTACTCGCTGGAAGCATGTGCATGCTCCAGATCATATTTGCTACTTCAATCGTAAGAACCTAACTCAATTACTTGAGCAGCATGGTCTTGAAGTAATTAAATTCCGCTGGACTACTAAGACTAATTTGCAAGTGATTACAAGAAATATTGCAAGATCCAAGTGAATTCTTGAGTGCTGCTACCTCAACAACTTGGCATCTCAATTTGAAAAATAGTGGCGGCAGTTCTATTGGCAAACTACATTTTGAATTTGATCCAAGTGAAGCAATACCAGAGGCGACTCTTGAATCATTTGTACTTGCTAAATATATTGATTTAGTTGAAGGGCTCGCTTCAATAGACTTGGTTGATGCAGACGGAACAGTTCTTGCTTCTAAGACTCTTGTCGATGAGATTCCTAGTGTGGAAATTATTTCAGCTGATTTGAGTAACTCCAGACAGGGAGCGAGTATCGATCTAGCTTGGTCAATTATTGACAATTCTGGTGCAGAGACCTTGACAACAGTATTGATTGGCTCTGACCCAGATGAGATGGTTGTTTATGGTGATGGTTTTGAGCTTGAAGGTTCGTCTGTGACTTTGACGGGGATTCCTAATAAACCTAAGATTAAGCATGTGCAAGTGATTGTGACGAATGGATCACGGAGTGCTAAATCAGAGATCTTTGATCTTTAGGGTCTATCCTTAAAGTCTCACCTGCTGTGTTATTTGACTTCTCATTGGCTACAGCCAACTTCGAACACGCCTTTCAGGCTTCAAATGCCTTGCATATGAACCTTTATGAATAGACCCTGGGTCTCAAGTTGTGGATATTGCTTGTTTTAATACCACACGATCCTTCTTCAGCTCTAACTGTCCCGTTGCCTCAAGCTCCTTAAACGCCCGCGACAGAGTCGCAGAAATAGTCCCTAGGTAATTAGCTAGATCGCTTTTGGAGATCTCTAATTCAAACTCATTAGAGTCATATTGTAGTGATTTGTATTGAAGATATTTTAGAAGCCTCTCAGGGACACTAGTTAAAACAAAGTCTCTAGATCTATCATAGAGTCCGAGTGAGAGGTTAGAAATATACTCTAGTAAATTAGCTTTCATTATTGGATCATTTTCAATGACTTCTTTAAACTCGTTTGCTTTGAGTGTCAGTATCTTGGAATCAGTCAGAGCAGTTGCTGCATAGGGAAAGTATTGCAGCTCGGTGTGCAAAAGCTCTAAGCCGGCAGCTTGTCCTTGATCAAGGATTTTATAGATATATTCCTTAGAAGAATTATCATCATAGTTGTGGAGTTTGATCCTGCCTCTAAGTACAAAATAGATTCTGTCGAGTGATTGGAAATTAAAGAAGAGCGCTTGTTTGTTTTGAATGTCTATAATGTCAGCTATTTTGCCAAGCTCATGACTTTGTTGTCGTTTGATATTTTTAAAAAGTGGGTGTTTGAGGATAACATCGCAAATGCAAACAACTCGTTGAGCGAGGCATTGTTTGATAGTCCTTTGGTCACATTCGGCGTTAAACATAGGATAATTTTGGCAGATTTTTGACTTAAGTCAAAAACTTTATCCGCATAAAGGGTAGATTTGTAGCAATCAGGAGATTATTGCATGACAAAAGAAATGAAGAAAATAGATGAAGCCCGCTTGGAAAATGATTTACAATATAGATTTGGTTATTTGGCTGAATTTATAGGTTTTGGTGCGGATGATATCAAGGTAATTACTGGTGCAGCGCCACTTTTGGCTCCTTTGGTACCAGGTTTAGTTGATGCGGTTTATAACAAGCTGTTTTCTTATGAATGCACCAAGAGACATTTTGTGCCTAAGCAATCAGGTTATGAAGGTGCAGTTCCTGAAAGTATTGATCAATTAAGTCAGGATCATGAGATGATCAAATTCCGCAAGGGACATTTGGCTAAGTACCTAGAAACACTTGTTACTGGCGCTTATGACGCCAAGATGGTTGAGTATTTAGACTTGGTTGGTAAAATGCATACACCAAAAGCAGGAAGCAAATTATTAGACGTTCCTTTAGTACAGATGAATGCGCTGATGGGTTTTGTTGCTGATGCTGTCAACGCCACTATTTTTGGTTTCAAGCTTGATTGCGAGACGACGCAGGCTGCCATTAGATCGTTTAGTAAGTTGTTGTGGATACAGAATGACTTGATCACAAGACATTATCAAGGAGTTAAAACAAATGCATAAAAAAGATACAAGAACGTTAGATAAATTATTTAGTCATCCAATACCGATGAATTTAGAGTGGAATGAAGTCAAGCACATGCTTGAAACCATGGGAGCTACAATTGATACAACTCATCACAGTCATATCAAAGTCAATCTAGCTGGTGAAACTAGGACTTTCAAAACTTTTCACAAAAACCTTGGTGACAAGCATGAGATTCTTGAGTTGCAGCATTTGATTAGAGATGCTGGGATGGCAGCGAATTAAGGCAGTGTTACAACAACTACTGCAATTAACTTGGCAGCTTTGGTAACTACTTCAGTGCTGTTATCAGAGTTGGTTTGAGTTTGGAGGATTGACAATAAGATTGATTAATAAATTTCATCATCATACAAAGTTGTTGTCGATTAATTCCTCTTGACAATGCGTGGTAGAAAGCGTTTGGAAATTCTATAGATAAATCTCTTGCCATAGATTATCTCCTTTTAAAACTGGAGCAGACCTTAGCATTGTGAAATTGCGCAACTGCGTATTACACGATTAAGGCAGATGGCAGGATACGACCCTATGAGCACAAAATACAGCTTCTCAGATCAAGCTCTAGTCCATAACCCTAAAGCCCATCATATAAGTATCAGTTGCCAAACCAGATAGATCCTTAGTCGAACTACTATTGTGACGTACTACACCAGTTACATAATCTGTTGTACCATTCATATGAACTAGATACACGGCCGTAACACTTGCAGCCACAGAACTACTACCTATAGTTTCAACGTTATGAGCAACAGTAGTACCATTCAAATTAATCTTAGCTATAGCAAAACTATCTGCATCTACAGCCAAAACTCTTGTTTTAAGAACAATAAGGTAAATGCCCTCACTTGTAGGTGTAAACTTTTCTGTTGAAAGATCAAACTCAGAATTATAATCATATGCTTCAGTCGTCCAATCTATTGTGTAGTCTGTATTTTGAGTTAAAGTCGTAAGATCAGTACCATTACGATGAGCATGAAAAAAAGAAGGCTTACCAGAGCTAGCAAAATCTCTCCATGACGTACCATCACAAAACTCCATTCGCTTATCTGTAGAATTGTACCTTTGAGATCCTTCTGTAGTTCCATCACAAGTAGCAGATGAATCTCCCATTAGAATATCTCCATTGACTTGTAACTTAGCAGCGGGGCTAGTGTCGCCAATACCAATATTACCGCTAGAGTTAATTGTTAACCTATCATTCGTTCCCAAAACAGCTGTACCGGCAGTAGCAGCATAACTTATTTTAAAATTGTCATTATCACTATTGTCGATACCTACTGCATAAGCATCTCCGACAATAGAGAATTGCATCGCCGCATCTCCAGTACTGACCT